>JAPKBD010000053.1 GCA_028824965.1 Alphaproteobacteria bacterium
GGAAAAAGGCGTACCGTCTAATTTTCGTATCCGGACGGATCCTTGCACCACATCATCGTCAGCACAGGCCAGGGCGGACACGGCATCCAGGCCAGGCGTTGCATAGTCAAACTCCAACAAATCGATCTCTGTCTCCAACCCCATCGCCATGAGGTTTTCCAACATGCCCTCTACATTTGCTGTCAGCGGCGTAATGGCTTCCTGATGGGTGACCTTGGTGCCCCGGCCTCTTTCACGCACAACCAAGCCATCCACAGCCAATTCGTTAAGGGCCCGCTTGGCAGTGATGCGCGAAACACCATAGGTCTCCGCCGTTTCCTTTTCGCTGGGTAACAGCGCGCCATCCCGATAGGTGTGATCAATAATTTTGTGGCGTAGAATGAGGTAGATTTGATGATAGAGGGGCGTGGGCAGGCGGTCGCTGACCATAGGCTTTACCCTGCCATCGCCCTCAACCATAGATATTACCTCCCGTTTTTGACATTATCGTGAAACGGATATTGTTTCCCCCGACCGTCAAATGATAGATTGATATACCAATAGGATTTATGCCAGCCTTTTTTCTAATGTTCCAAGGTAGGGAGGACGCCGCCATGACCCAACGAACCGCGCCGGCCCAATTGGCTAGAGACTTCCTTGATGCAATGGAGGCTCGGGATTTGGCAAAGGCGAAATCCTATCTGGGCGATGGCTTCAACATGATCTTCCCAAACAGTCCGGTATTTCATGAGCTGGAAGAATTGATCGCCTGGTCGGCGGGGCGCTATCAATCCGTGCGCAAAACCTATGAAGGTATCGATGAATGCCCCAATCCAGACGGCCGCGATGGTGTCGCAGTCTATTGCCGGGGCACACTGTCGGGTATCTGGGGTAATGGCACGCCGTTTGAGGGGATCCGCTTTATCGACCGCTTCACAATAATGGATAGCAAGATCATGGATCACAAAGTCTGGAATGATATGGCAGAGGTTCGACCCAAAGGATCAAGCAGTGATCAATCTTGAAGGCTATCGCCTGTTTGTCACCGGGGCCGGTTCCGGCATCGGATTGGCCACTGTACGCCGGGCGTCCGAGATGGGCGCAAAACTGGCCGGCACCATTTGGGGTGAGGATCAGCGGGCGGCATTAAGCGCCTTCGTAGCGGATGAACATATTCACGATTTGGATGTGACAGACTCAGACGCCCTGGACAACGCAATCGGGCGCACGATTGAAAGCTTCGGCGGCCTTGATGGTGCCTTGGCCTGTGCCGGGATCATTTCATTATCAACCTCAACTGAGACCACGGATGACATCTGGGAATCTGTCATCGGCACAAACTTGACCGGCAGCTTTAATCTCGCCCGTGCCGCCGCCCGCCATATGAAAGGTATAGGCAAAGGATCAATCGTGATGATTTCCAGCCAGATCGGACTGGTCGGCCATCCACGCGCTGCTGCCTATGCCGCATCAAAATCCGGCATAAATGGATTGGCCCGCACAATGGCGTTGGAGTTAGGACCAGACAACGTGCGCATCAATGCGGTAGGTCCGGGACCCATCGCGACGGATATGACAGCAGAAACCAGATCAATTCCCGAACGTCGGGATTAACTTTTGAACGGTATTCCCATGGGGCGGTTCGGTGAGGCCGACGAGATTGCCAATCTGAACCTGTTTCTTTTGTCCGATGCGGCATCCTTTATCACCGGCCAGGTGATCTGCGCCGACGGTGGCTATACGGCGAAATGACTTATTGCCTGTTTTAGGGGGACTTAAATGAAATTGATTGATAGCGCCCGTGTCATCCGCAGCAAGAATGCGGGGCCAACGCAAATGACCATTGATATTCTGTTCGATGAAGCAGAGGCGTTTGAGCAAGCGCGAAATTCAAAAAATCTGACAGAAAGCGCCATCGCCGCCCGCTATGGCCTGTCGCAAAACCAGGTGCGCATCATCCCCTACCCTGCCGCCAATGCCCTAAAGGTGGTTATGGACCGGGCCTTGATCGCCGGGACCCCAGGTGATCGGGATGTCTATGGTGCTCAGCAACACGGCCCCCTATTGGATTTGGTCCTATGAGCGCCTTTGACAAGCTACTAGCAAGCATCTCCGGGCAATCGCCGCGACCGCCCCTGCGGGTACTGGCCGCCTCCGGCCAGCTCGGCTATGGCATACCGGAGGCCGCGCTGAAGGCGGGCATCGCGCGGAAACCCCATGTCATTGGTGCTGACATGGGCTCCATTGATCCGGGGCCGGCCTATCTGGGATCTGGCAACATGGCCACGTCGCCATCTATGACGGCGCGGGATTTACGCCTGGTGCTGACAGCGGCCCGGCAGCTGGACGTGCCATTGCTGATCGGTAGTGCGGGAACCGCCGGCACCAATTCCCAGCTGCACGCCGTAGCGGAAATTTTGCGTCAGGTCGCAGCAAAGGAAAACCTGCATTTTAATCTTGCCCTGATTGAAGCGGACATGCCCCGTGATGTGGTAGTAGAGGCCGTGAATGGCGGCCGCACCCAGGCCATAGGTGCTATTGCCGCCCTTGATAACGACACAGTCAATGACGCCGCCAATATCGTTGGGCAAATGGGGGTTGAGGCATTTCACCGTGCCCTGGCCCTTGGTGCCGACGTCATCCTGGCAGGGCGGGCCTGTGATACAGCTGTCTTCTCCGCCGTGCCAATATTGCTGGGCTATCCCGCAGGGGAGGCAACCCATATGGCCAAGATTATCGAATGTTCCTCCATCTGCTGCATACCAGGCGGGCGGGACGCCATGCTGGGAACCTTGGACGAAAATGGCTTTGTCCTGGAAAGCATGAACCCAGATAGGCGCGCCACGCCCACATCTGTGGCGGCCCACAGCCTTTATGAGCAGGCAGATCCCTATACGGTGGCCGAACCCGACGGCGTCTTACATGTGGACAGCGCCCAATACGAGGCGGTGGATGAACGCCGGGTGCGGGTCCATGGCGCCAGGTGGGAGCCCAGCCCCAGGGCCAGCGTCAAGATAGAAGGTGCAACCTGGGTCGGCGAACGGGCGATCCTGATGGCAGGCGCGGCTGATGCCCGCTTTATCGAGAACGTTGAAGATATAATTTCCGCAGTAAAGGAAACTGCGCGGGATATCGCCCCGCCTGATCCCGCCCACCCTTATGTGTTATATTTTCGCCATTACGGCCTGAACGGCGTTGTTGATTGGCCCGAACCACCGGAGGTTCTGCCGCGGGAGATATTCCTGTTGGGGGAATGTATCGCGGCCACGGCGGAGGAGGCAAAGGCGGTGATCGCTGTCGTCCGACAACATCTGCTTCACCACGGTTTCCCCGGACGTCTGTCAACGGGGGGCAACCTGGCCTTTCCCCTGACCCCGCCCGAGATGTCCGCCGGCACCGCCTATCGCTTCAGCGTCTATCACATCATGTCACTGGAGAATAACGCAGATCTGAGCACGTTATTTCCTATTCGCATGGAAGAGCTTTGAGGGAGCACCCCATGATTACGCCAAAGAACAAGGACAACGATTATATCCAGGCCTTTATGGCGGAACGGGTGCCGGACTTTGGCCGCGCCGTACTGATCGTTGTGGATATGCAATATGCCACAGGTCATCGGGACGGTGCCCTGGGGCGACGGCTATCGGCGGGGGGTTCGAACGTCGGCGGCTACCGCTTTGACCGGATCGAAAGCAAGGTGGTGCCTAACATCACGCGGCTGCTGGCAGGCTTTCGCAAAAGCGGCGGATCGGTGCTCTATCTGACTATCGGTGCCGCAAAAGCGGATTGCAGCGACGCCCCGCCGCATATGACGGGTATGTTTCAGGCCCTGGATAATTATGAAGGCAGCCGTGAGCACGAAATTATAGACGAGCTGAAACCGGAACCGGGCGAAGCGGTAGTCAACAAAACCTCCATCGGGGCCTTTGCCTCCACCGGTATCGATCATCTGCTCCGCTCCATGGGGAAGGATCAGCTGTATATGTGTGGCGTTTCAACCAATATGTGTGTGGATACCACGGCGCGGGAAGCCGCAGACCGTGGCTACGGCGTGACCCTGATCGAAGATGCCTGTGCCACGACCCATGAAGATCTGCACGACGCCGCGATCACAAACTTTCAACGCCTGTTCGGGCGGGTCATTTCCGCTGACGAGGCCATGGCGGAACTAAAAGTCTAAACGTTTAAAGTAGGGCCATGACGGCCGGCACCTGATTGACCGCATAAAAGCCACCAATCGTAACGGATGCCGCACCAATACCTAATTGCAGACCACGGTTCACGCCGGTCATCACCCTGCCCGATAACATCAATGGCAAGGCGATCACCGAGGACAGTAAGACCATGCCCGCGATTGAGCCGACCCCAAACAAGAATACAAAACCTAGGCCCTGGGCCCATTCACCCGGTGCGGCCAGGGCGATCAGCGCAGCGGAACCAGCTAACCCGTGCATGATACCCACCAACAGACTGCGCCGGACATTGACGCCGTCATGCCCATGGTCGTGACGGGTTTTATCGTGGGCCCCTTTACGATCTGGCCCTTCGCCTGCGTGGCTGTGCGCATGAAAATGCAGTCTGCCGTCTACGTGACTATGTAAGTGAAAATGCAAACGCTCCTTTAACACGCGCCAGATCACCATCAAACCAAGACCGATCAGCATCACAGCTGCGGCGCACTCCAGTACGACGCTTAATCCTAGTGGCACGCTGCCCCGCGCCAACACCACCACGCCCGCAAAAGTACTCAACGCCAAGGCATGGCCCAGGCCCCAAAATAGCCCATGACGGATGACCCGTGACAGCCGCGTACGCCCCGCCGTTATAGCGACGACGGCTGCGACATGATCAGCTTCCATGGCGTGTTGCAGGCCGAGGAGGAACCCCAGGCCGAGGACGGTGAACATCAATTGTTCCAGACTAAACACAAACGAGAGAAACGTAGCTTTACGCCCCCGACACTCAATTGACCAGCGACAAATGCCGAACCTCATGTTAGGTTCCCACAGCCGTGGCGCGGAAGCCGGTTTTATCTTAATCCGGCGCTGCCCCCGCAACTGTGAATGGTGAGGAAACGGGAATTTTGCCACTGGTCGCCTAGCGACCGGGAAGGCCCCGAGACCGAAGATCCTTAGCCAGAAGACGCGCGCGGCAAAACGACAACTGATCCTCGGAGGGAGGGCGCCAGGTTTTGGGGCAATTCGAACATTCTATAGATGACGGCGTAGATAGCTGTGGTGAGCTGACCTTGATTTTAGGTGGTGCCCGCTCGGGCAAAAGCCGTCTTGGTGAAGCCGTTGTTGAGGATCTGGCCGCCAAAGACTTGGACGGTCGCGCGATCTATATCGCGACGGCCCAGGCCTATGATGCTGAAATGACCCAACGGATCGCAACCCACCGGGAACGCCGGGGCGATCTTTGGCGCACGGAAGAAATCCCCCTGAATTTGGCTCCTGCCCTGCTCGAATATTTTCCGTCCGATACGCCCATATTGGTTGACTGCCTGACCCTGTGGTTAAGCAATATTCTGTTAGCGGAACGGGATGTCGAAGCCGAATTCGCGGACCTGATCGACATATTACCGCAACGAAATGCCCCCCTCGTCATGGTCTCAAACGAAACCGGATTGGGCATTGTCCCCGACAACGCCCTGGCACGACGCTTTCGCGATCTGTCGGGGATTATGAACCAGGCAATAGCCAAGGCTGCGGACAATGTATTGTTCGTTGCCGCCGGACTACCCCTTGTTATGAAGGGCCGCAATCCGGCCCCTTTATCCCAATCATCGACTTAGGAAACTGCGCCTTATGAATAGCCTCAATCGTATTCCCGCCACCGTCATCACCGGCTTTTTAGGTGCGGGCAAAACCTCCATGATCCGGCACCTGTTGCAAACGGCCAACGGCAAACGCCTGGCCTTAATCATCAATGAATTCGGCGATATGGGGGTGGACGGCAATATCCTGAAAGCCTGTGGTGCCGAAAACTGCGCCGAAGAAGACATTGTGGAGCTGGCCAACGGTTGCATCTGCTGCACTGTGGCCGACGATTTTATCCCCACTATGGAAGCCTTGTTGAACCGGCCCGATGGGATCGATCATATTATCATCGAAACTTCCGGACTGGCGCTGCCTAAACCGCTTTTAAAGGCCTTCAACTGGCCTGCGATACGGACACGTATAACTGTTGATGGGGTGGTCACCGTTGTGGACGGCCCAGCTTATGCCGCCGGGTTATTCGCGGATGACCCTGACGCCGTGGCAGCACAGCGCGCCGACGATGAGGCATTGGAACACGACAGCCCCCTGGCGGAATTGTTTGAAGACCAACTGGCCTGCGCCGATATGGTGGTGATCAACAAATCCGACCTGCTATCGGCAGATGATGCCCCCCGTGTTAACCAGGAGTTACAAGCCGCCCTGCGCCCGTCAGTGCGTGTGGTCAGCGCCCAACATGGCGCGATCGATGCCGCCACCTTGCTAGGATTGGATGCGGGTGCTGAGGATGACCTGGCCAATCGGCCCTCCCATCACGATGATGAGGACGATCATGAGCATGATGATTTTGACAGCTTCGTTGTGACCTTCGACGCCATTACAGATCCGGAAGCATTGATCATGAAACTGCGCGCTGCGGCCGCTGCCCACGATGTCCTGCGCATGAAAGGTTTCATCGCCGTGGACGGCAAGGACATGCGCCTGTTGGTGCAAGGCGTTGGCGATCGTTATCAGCATTATTTCGACCGCGAGTGGACGGTGGGTGAGGTTCGAGAAAGCCGGCTGGTGGTGATCGGTCTGCATGGCCTGGATGAAGCCGCCATTCGCGCCATGATTGTAGGCTAGATTAGGTTAGCCAAGCCAAATGCATCTACTTGCAGCCAAACCCGGTGGCATCTCTGATGGGGCAGAGGCCATAGACCTGGGCCAAAGTCCCGGTGACATCATCATATTGTCTGCTGCCGATACGGATTTGCAGATGCTGTCTACCGCGCGCGGGGCCCGGACTGATGATAGCGCGCCCAGCCTGCGCCTGGCTAACCTGATGAACCTCAGCCACAACATGTCCGTCGACCTATATGTGGGTGATATTATTGGGTCGGCAAAGCTGGTGATCGTGCGTCTGTTGGGCGGGGTGAATTACTGGCCCTATGGGGTGGAGCAGGTGGTGGAGTGTTGTCGCCGCGGCAACATCCCCATGGCCATCATTCCCGGCGATGATCAACCGGACGCAGAGCTGCATGGCCTCTCCACCCTGGGCGGGGAGATCTGCCACCGCCTGTGGCAATTTTTCGTCCACGGCGGGCCGGACAATGGCCAAAACCTGCTGGCCTATGCGGGCTCTCTTTTAGGTGGATCGGATCAGTGGCGGGAACCTGCACCATTATTGCGTGCCGGAATTTATTGGCCCGGCTCCCAAGAGGGCGCTGGCACCATTACGCTGGACGATCTGCGTCCCCATTGGATCGCAGATGCACCGGTGGTCGCCATCACGTTTTACCGGGCGTTGTATCAGGCCGGAAATCTGGAACCTGTCGATGCCGTTATTAAGGCATTGTGCGAACGTGGCCTCAATCCCCTGCCGGTCTTTGTCGCATCCCTGAAGGAAGCCGTATCGGCCGAAACAGTGGACGCGATATTTGCCGAAGCACCGCCCACTATCATCCTCAACAGCACAGGCTTTGCCGTCTCCAAACCCAACGGGGAACGGACACCCTCACCCCTGGAACGGCCCGGCGTGCCGGTCATTCAGATGATTTTTGCGGGCGGCAATGAAGATGATTGGCGCGACGGCCTCAACGGCCTGAGTGCCAGGGACATCGCCATGAACGTCGCCCTGCCGGAAGTTGATGGCCGCATCATCTCCCGCGCTGTGTCATTCAAAGCGGAAGCCCGCTTCGATGAGGCAACACAGCTGCCGGTCATCGCCTATCAAAGTGTGCCGGACCGGATCGCGTTCGTTTGTGATCTGGCCGCCAACTGGTTGGCCCTGGCCGCCACGAAAACGCCGGACCGTCGCCTGGCGTTGATTTTCGCTAATTACCCCAACAAAGACGGTCGCCTGGGCAACGGCGTCGGCCTGGACAGCCCTGCATCTGCCCTAACGCTATTACAGGCGTTAGAAGGTGCGGACTATAGCGTTGGCGACCTGCCGGCAAAGGGCGATGACCTGATCAATCGCCTGGCCGCCGGACCGACCAATGATCTGACCGACCGTGCGGCACGACCAGGTGGCATCAAATATCCAATCGCTGACTACGATACGTTCTTCGCCAGCCTGCCAACGTCTTTGTCTGCGCGGGTCACTGAACGGTGGGGCGCGCCGAAGGACGACCCGTTCGTTGTTGGCGATGATTTTGTCCTGTCAGGCTTCATGCAGGGCAACGTGATGATCGGCCTGCAACCGGCGCGTGGTTATAACATCGATCCGAAATCCACTTATCATGACCCGGATTTGGTACCGCCCCACGGCTATCTGGCCTTCTATGGCTGGCTGCGCCACGAATACCAGACCCAGGCGATGATCCATATGGGCAAGCATGGCAACTTGGAATGGCTGCCGGGCAAATCCATTGCGTTATCGGAAGACTGTTTTCCAGAGGCGGTTTTTGGCCCCCTGCCCCACCTTTATCCGTTCATCGTGAATGATCCCGGCGAAGGCACCCAGGCCAAGCGGCGGGCCCAGGCGGTCATCGTTGATCATCTGACACCACCCCTGACGCGGGCAGAAAGCTATGGCCCCCTGGCGGAGTTGGAGTTGCTGGTGGATGAATATTACGAGGCTGCGGGCCTTGACCCCCGCCGACTGAACCTTTTGCGCCAGCAGATATTGGAGCTGACCCGGGATATCGGCCTGGACAGAGACGCCGGTATCGCCAAGGACGACGATGAGACAGCAGCCCTGGCGAAATTGGACAACTACCTGTGTGATCTAAAGGAAATGCAGATCCGCGACGGCCTGCATATTCTGGGCACCCAACCGCAAGGGCGCCTACGCCGTGATTTGTTGATCGCCCTGGCTCGCCTGCCCCGGCAGGGCAACGCACCAGGCGACAATTCCATCATTCGCGCCCTGGCAGCGGATCTGGATCTGGACTTCGATCCCCTGGATTGCACATTAGGAGATGTTTGGGCCGGCCCTAAACCTGATGCCCTGACAGGCACGGGGGCCTGGCGCACCCATGGTGATACGGTCGAGCGGTTGGAGGACCTGGCCGCCCGCCTGGTAGACGGCGAGGTTTCCCTAGCACCCACTTGGTCTGGGGCCAAAGCCGTTCTCGAAACCATAACCAATCATATTGGTCCCACAGTTGATGCCTGCGGTGGGGCGGAGCTTGCCGCTTTGATCAAAGGACTGGATGGCAAGTTCGTCGAACCCGGCCCCTCCGGCGCACCGACGCGGGGTCGCCTGGACGTCCTGCCCACAGGGCGAAATTTCTATTCCATTGACAGCCGCACGGTCCCCACACCAGCGGCCTGGCAGTTGGGTTGGAAATCCGCCGGGCTGTTGATCGATGAATATCGACAAAGCCATGGGGAGTGGCCCCGGCATATGGCGATCAGCGCCTGGGGTACCGCCAACATGCGCACGGGCGGCGATGATATTGCCCAGGCCTTGGCATTAATGGGGGCCCAGCCAAAGTGGGAGCCCGCCTCCCGCCGTGTCATTGGTTTTGACATTCTGCCGGTCCACATGCTAGATCGCCCCCGTGTCGATGTCACATTGCGTATTTCGGGCTTTTTCCGAGATGCGTTTCCGACCCAAATAGACCTGTTTGACAGCGCGGCCCGCGACATCGCCGCCCTGGATGAAAGCGATCGCGATAATCCGTTGGCGGCCCGGTCACGGGAAGACGCCGCCCGCCTGCGCCAGGCCGGCCACAGTGACGAGGATGCTGAACATTTGGCGGCAGCGCGTGTGTTCGGCTCCAAACCCGGTGCCTATGGCGCCGGCCTTCAAGCCCTGATCGATGAAAAGGGTTGGCAGGATGATGAAGATCTTGCGCAGGCTTATCTGGCCTGGGGCGGTTACGCCTATGGCGGCAAACAATCAGGGCGGCCTGCCCATGGCCAGTTCCAGTCTCTGTTATCAACCACCCAGGCAGTTGTGCAAAACCAGGACAACCGGGAACATGATCTGCTGGACTCCGATGATTATTACCAATTCGAAGGCGGGCTCACGGCCGCCGTGCGGCATTATTCAGGTAGTCAGCCAGCCATCTATCACAACGACCACAGTCGCCCCTTTGCGCCAAAAATCCGCACGTTGGAGGATGAAATTGGTCGCGTGGTTCGCTCACGCGTCGTCAATCCGAAATGGATCGCCGGTGTTATGCGCCATGGCTATAAGGGTGTCTTCGAAATGGCAGCAACGGTGGATTATCTGTTCGCCTTTGCCGCCACTGCGCGGGTCGTCTCGGACCATCATTTTGATGCAGTTTACGAGGCATATTTGAATGATGACAAGGTGTTGGCGTTCCTAGAGGAAAACAATCCAGCCGCCCTAAAGGAAATGGCCGCACGTATGGCGGAGGCGCTGGAACGTGGTTTGTGGCACGCCAAATCAAACTCCACCCAAGACGCGTTACAGAAATTGATGGGAGATAGACCATGACCGACGACCAATATGCCCGCGCCAACGAAAAGGCCGCCAACAAAAAACGTGCCCGGGAAAAAATGCTGGCAACCAAAACCATCGAAAAGGGTTTGCTGATCGTTCACACGGGCAAGGGTAAGGGCAAATCCACCGCCGCCTTTGGCCTGGTGGTGCGCGCCATGGGCAACGGCATGAAAGTCGGCGTTATCCAATATGTTAAGGGCAAATGGGAGACGGGGGAGCGGGATATCCTGGAACATTTCCCCGATCAGATAGAGATCCACGCCATGGGCGAAGGTTTCAGCTGGGACACCCAGGATCGGGCCCGCGATATCGCAGCGGCCCGCAAGGCATGGGAAAAATCCAAAGAAATGATTGAGGCATCCCGTGGCCCGAACCCAGAATTCAATATGATCCTGCTGGATGAATTGAATATCGTCCTGCGTTACGACAACCTGCCCCTGGACGAAATTGTTGAGACCCTGGCCAACAAACCCGAAGACCTGCACATCATCGTGACGGGCCGCAACGCCAAGGATGAACTGATTGAGATCGCTGATCTGGTGACCGAGATGACCCAGATAAAGCACCCTTTCCGATCCGGCGTGAAAGCCCAAAAAGGCATCGAGTTCTAGGTTACGGCATGGCAAAGGCGCTGATGTTCCAAGGCACCGGGTCAGATGTGGGTAAATCCCTCATGGTGGCAGGCCTTGCGCGCGCCTATAGCAACCGTGGTTTACGGGTGCGTCCATTCAAATCACAAAACATGTCCAACAATGCCGCCATCGCCGCAGATGGTGGGGAGATTGGCCGGGCGCAGCACCTTCAGGCCATGGCGGCGCGGGTGCCAGCGTCCATCCACATGAACCCTGTATTGTTGAAACCACAAAGCGAGACCGGCGCGCAAATTATCGTTCATGGCCAGGTCCGTGGTGCTGCGGACGCACGGGCCTATCAGCACCTGAAAGCGGGCCTGATGGATGAAGTGTTGGAAAGTTTTGCGATCACCGCCCATCAAAGCGACTTGGTTTTGGTAGAGGGCGCGGGCAGCCCGGCGGAGATTAATTTGCCCGGCAAAGACATCGCCAATATGGGCTTTGCCACAGCCGCCAATGTGCCGGTCATTTTAGTGGCGGACATTGATCGTGGCGGCGTCATCGCAGCTGTCGTCGGCACCCACGCGGTTATTGCCGATGCCCACCGGGACCGGATCAAGGGCTATATCATCAACAAATTTCGTGGCGATGTCACCTTGTTTGATGATGGTTTGCGGGCAATCACGGATCGCACCGGTTGGCCCTCCATTGGCATCGCGCCATTCTTTGCCAGTGCCGCAAAACTTCCCGCTGAGGACGCCATGGCCTTGAATAACGCCAATGCACGCAGCGATGGCCCCATAAAGATCGCCGTCCCAAAATTCTCTCGCATCGCCAATTTCGATGATCTGGATCCACTAAAGGCAGAACCCGATGTTGACCTGGGCATCATCGCACCTGGCAGCGCCATCCCTGGGGATACAGACTTGGTCCTGTTGCCCGGCAGTAAGGCGACCATTGCCGATTTGGCCTTTTTGCGGCAACAGGGCTGGGATATCGACATTCTGGCCCATCATCGCAGGGGCGGAAAAATTCTGGGCATCTGTGGTGGCTATCAAATGCTGGGACGGACGGTAAGTGACCCCGATGCTATAGAGAGCAGCGTCTCCTCTGCAGATGGTCTTGGCTTGTTAGACGTTGATACGGTCCTATCGAAAGAAAAAAGCCTCGGCGAACGATCGGGGCAACACTTAGGCAGCGGCGCGTCCATACATGGTTACGAAATTCACCTTGGTCAAACGGAGGGGCCTGACCGGGAACGACCATTCCTGACCATTGATGGCGTAAGCGAAGGCGCATGCAGCCCGAACGGTCTTGTTGAAGGCTGTTATCTACACGGCTTGATGGCAGCAGATGGTTTTCGTCACGCCTATTTGTCCACCATTCGGGAACGTCCCGACAGCGGAGTCAATTATACGGCATTGGTGGATGAGACATTGGACGGCCTGGCCGCACACTTAGAACAACATCTGGATTTGGACGCCATGTTGGAGATCGCCCAAGATGTTTGATCTATACCAAAATACCTGCCAACAAGACCAATACGACCAAACCACAGGTCCAACAATACAGACGGCAACCACGGGAAATATCTTCGACACCGGCCTCTCCCGCACCCAACCAAGCACCGTCGACGATTTTGCCTTGATATATCCGTGGACCGGCCAACCCGATGCCCAAGGCGCCTGCCATGGCCCCCTCCGGCCAGCCCGCATTGGGCGAGGCATGTTTACCATGTTCGTGCCACATAACCGCCCATGCTTCCCGGCCACGACTGCCTGGGCTGAGCAGAGCGCAAAGGCAAAACAGCAACCCTGTTATGCGGGCGGCAGGCCAATTCACCACGTCATCAAGGCGCGCCGCGATACGGCCGAAATACAGATAACGCGTATTGCGATGGCCGACCATGCTGTCCAGGGTGTTGATCGCCTTATAGGCCAGCAAACCCGGCAGACCGGCGACCAGAAACCAAAACAGCGGTGCGACAACGCCATCGGAAAAATTCTCCGCCAGGGATTCCAACGCAGCGCGGCTAACCCCCGCCTCGTCCAGGTTCTTAGGATCACGGCCCACGATGTGGCTGACCGCACGACGCCCGTCCGCAAGGTTTTCGGTCAAGCCAACGCCCACGGCTATCACATGGTCATGCAGGCTTCGCGCAGCAATCAATGTGGAACCGATGACACCGGTAATGATCCAACCGTAACCACTGAACGCGGCCACCCATGCCAGGATCATGCCCGCGACGGCGCAAAGGCCAACGACGATGACCACCAGTGCACCGCCCTTAAAGATTTGCCCAGCGGGGGATTGATCGTCCTTGAGAAGACCTGCTTCGAGGCCCTCGATCAGACCACCAATCCAAACAATTGGGTGGGGCATATGGCGATAAAGCCATTTTGGTTCGCCAAACAGCAGATCCAGAACAAAGGCGAGCAGCACCGCCTGGAGGCCTTGGGCCCAACCATTTTCGGTCAAAACTGGAAAAACAAATTCAAACATGCAAACCGCTGTGCTAAGCCGCGATGGCAGCAGGTTTGCCGCATTACATGGCATAGAGCAAGCGCGGCGTACGGAGTGCAATAGGGTAACATGACAGACACTGACACGACAGATCCTGACACGACAGGCATTGGCATCATGGTCTGCGGCCATGGCAGCCGGGATATAGACGCGGTCACTGAATTTCAAAGTGTCGCCAACGGCATCCGCGATCGCCTGCCCCAGTACGATGTGGACAGCGGCTTTCTGGAATTCGCCACGCCTATAATTCGCGAACGCCTTGATGCCCTGCGCGAACGCGGCAACAAACGCATTATTGCCATCCCTGGCATGCTGTTTGCTGCCGGACATGTAAAAAACGATCTACCCTCTGTCATCAACACATACGGCGCACAGCATCCAGAGTTGGACATCACCTATGGCCGTGATCTGGGCATGGATATGAAACTGATCCGCGCCGCGGGTGATCGGGTAAGGGAAGCCATGGCCAGCGCCGGCGATCACATCAGTGCGGCTGAAACCCTGCTGGTCGTGGTGGGCCGAGGTTCATCGGACCCGGATGCCAACTCCAACATCTCAAAAGTATGCCGTTTGCTGTGGGAAGGTATTGGCTTTGGCTGGGCCGAAGTGGCCTATTCAGGCGTTACCTTTCCGCTTGTGGAGCCGGGCCTGCAACATGCCGCACGGCTGGGATACAAGCGGATCATTGTTTTTCCATATTTTCTGTTCACAGGCATTTTGGTCCGTCGCATCTATCACTATGTGGATGTTGTCGCCGCCGAACATCCCGACATCGAATTCGTGAAAGCGCCTTACTTGAACGACCACCCCCTGGTCCTGGACGCCTTTGCAGATCGGGTAAGGGAGGCCCTGGAGGGTGCCAATAATATGAACTGCCTGATGTGCAAGTATCGGGAGCAGGTCCTGGGTTTTGAGGTAGAGGTCGGCCTGCCCCAGGAAAGCCACCACCATCATGTGGAAGGCATTGGCAGCGGTAAAATCTCGGACGCAGAATTTGACCCCACGGCCCATGTCCATCATGACGGTGACCACAGTCACGATCATAGCCATGACCATGACCACGCCGATAGTCATGTTGGGGATCATGATCACGAGCACCACCCCTACCCCCATGCAGACCATCCTTTGGGTCCGCGCAGCATGTTGAAGAAATAGGACGTACATGGCCGCACCCGCGACATATGACTACCTGCGCGATCCGGAGGCGATTTATAAAGCATCTTTCGAGATTGTGCGGGCGGAAGCTGACCTGTCGCATCTGCCCGCTGATCTGGCCAATGTCGCTGTGCGCCTGATCCACGCCTGCGGCATGACGGACCTGCCACAAGATCTGGTCTGGGGTGGAGATCCCGTGACCGCAGGGCAAACCGCATTGCAAGCAGGTGCGCCGGTCCTGACGGATGTCACGATGGTGCGCCATGGTATCATCACCGATTTGCTACCGGCAAAAAATCGCATTGTCTGCACCTTGAACGAACCTGACATTGCCGGGCTGGCACAATCGAGAATCGACACCCGGTCTGCCATCGCCGTGGAAAAGTGGCCGCCAATTTTGGGCGGTGCCGTAGTCTGTATCGGCAATGCGCCCACGGCTCTATTCCGGTTGCTGGAATTATTGGCAGACGGCGCACCTAGGCCGGCTGTGATCTTGGGCTTTCCCGTCGGCTTTGTGGGTGCGGCCGAATCCAAACAGGCCTTGATCGACGCGGATCTGGATATCCCCTTCATCACCCTGACCGGTCGGCGTGGGGGCAGTGCCATTGCCGCCGCTGCGGTAAATGGCCTGATGCGTAAATCCACATGACCCAAGTCTGGCTATCCATCATTGGCATCGGTGAAGATGGGCTAAGGGGCCTGAACAAATCCGCCAATGCATCCATTGGTGGCGCAGAAGTTTTTGTTGGCGGAACCCGCCATCTGGCCATGCTGGGGGACGACCCGCGCCCGCGCATGACGTGGCATAATCCGTTACGGGAAACCGTTGCCAAGATTAAGGCCCTTAAAGGCCGGCAGGTTTGCGTCCTGGCCAGTGGCGATCCTATGTCCTACGGCATCGGCGTTACCCTAACCCGTGAAATTGGCCTGGACCAATGCCTGGTGATCCCTCATCAATCCGCCTTCTCCCTCGCCTGCGCCCAGCTCGGTTGGCCATTGGCAGAGGTTGATTGCCTGACCCTTCATGGTCGCCCGCTTGGTCTGTTGAACCTTCACCTGCGCCCCAACGCGCGGCTGTTAATTTTGAGCGAAGACGGCACGACCCCAAAGCAGGTTGCCTCACTGTTGAAGGCAAATGGCTATGGCGACAGTGCCATTGCGGTCTTTGAGCATATGGGCGGGCCGAAGGAAAAGCGCCACGACGGCGTGGCGCGTACCTGGCGCCGCAAGACCGCTGATTTGAACACCATTGCTGTTGTGTGCTGTGTTGATACCGGTGCAAACCGCCTTATGCGCCCGGCTGGTTTGCCTGATGATGTCTATCAGCATGACGGCCAGTTGACCAAGCGGGAGGTGCGCGCCATAACCATTGCCGCGTTGTCCCCTGCCCCTGGCGAGGTGATGTGGGATGTGGGTGCGGGTGCGGGATCTATCGCCATAGAATTCCTTCGCGCCGAACCCACCGCGCGTGCAATTGCGATAGAGCAAAACCCAAAACGGATCGCCAACATCATCGCGAACGGCGAAAACCTCGGCGTCCGAAATCTCAACATAATCGAGGGTTCCGCCCCCACCGCCCTCAAAGGCCTGGCCAAACCGGATGTTATCTTTGTCGGCGGCGGGGTCAGTAACGCCAAAGTGTTGCAGGCCTGTTGGCGGGCCTTGCCATCAGGTGGGCGACTGATCGCCAATGCTGTCTCCATGGAAGGCGAAGCCCAGTTATTCGCCTTCATGCAACGCCATGGGGGTGAGATGACCCGGATCGCCATTTCGCATCTTGATGGCATGGGAGATCTACATGCTTGGCGGGCTATGCGAGCGGTTAGCCAGTACGCCGGACAGAAACCATGAGCGGCATTCTATACGGCGTTGGTATCGGCCCCGGCGATCCGGATCTGATAACCCTGAAGGCACTCAAATTATTGCAGTCGGTACCAGTGATTGCCTATCCGGCTCCAGCGGTCGGCAACAGTCTGGCCCGTCAAATTGCTGCCCCGCATATTCCTGAAGGACGGCGGGAAATCATCATACGCATCTCCATGGCACCGAAAGACGCCAATGATCGCTCCGCCTATGACCGGGCCGCAGTGGAAATTGGCGCGGTCTTACGGGATGGCCAGGACGTCGCCGTTATCTGCGAAGGTGACCCGTTTTTTTATGGCAGCTTTATGTATTTGTTTAATCGCCTGAGCGGTGAATTTGAGGTGCAGGTCATACCCGGCGTGTCGTCCCTGACGGCTTGTTCGGGTGCTACCCTAATGCCCCTGGCGTCCCACACAGAGGTTTTGTGCGTGCTGCCGGCCCCGTTGCCGGAAGATGAACTGCGTGCCCGGCTGGCGCAAACGGACGCTGCCGCCATTATCAAGTTGGGTCACCACGCCAACAAAATCTGCACCATTCTGAAGGACATGGACTTGTTGGCCGGGGCAAAGTATGTCGCCCATGCCACCATGCCCAATCAAACCGTGGGCAATCTAGCCGATATCGATCCGGCGGATGTGCCCTATTTCTCTATGATTTTGGTTCGAAAAAATGAGGTTACCGGGTGAATTATCTGGTTCTAAGCACAACAGGCCTGGCCACTGCGCAACGACTACAGCGCGAACTTGGCGGCGTCATCCACGCCTACAGCAAACGGGTGCAG
>JAPKBD010000054.1 GCA_028824965.1 Alphaproteobacteria bacterium
GGATTGCAGGATTTTGCAGGCGCGCAGGATGCGAGCGCGCTTGGCAATGTTGCCGTGGCAGTCATGGCCGCGATGGCGACGGAGCCAAGGACGGTTTTGATGGCTTTAGACGCGCGCGTCTTTGCGGTTGGGTTCGACATAGATTGAGCCTCCAGGCTGGTTGTTTTTGGTCGCGTGCTTTGGTTTCAGTAATTTGGTGTTCGCGTAAGTTCAATTTGGCCCGCCCAGGGGGGTAAAGCCAATCACATGCGATCACGAGACCTTGAACACACCCTGGCAGAGCCAGACATCAACAACCAGCATAGAAATAACGAACAACCAACTAGCGACCGACCCTGGCTTCCAGCATTTGCGCCGTTAGGCTGATGCCTTTGGCAACGGGATGTTCCGTGGCGTACAGGGGGCATGTCTTGCGATCCGATTCTGCGCCAATATGAGCCACGATCGATACCAGTTTTTTCATGAAGTTCATTGTTCCGTGCCTATCAAAAAAAGGCGGTGCGGATCATCTCAACCCGTCGCCGCGCCTATTCATTGTGAATTTGTATAGGTGGGAGATAGGCTTGTTGGAGGCCATCGACAATTGCAAAAATCAGAGGCTAGATATGCGCCGGGCGCATGCCTTGATTAAGAAAATTAACCCTACCAGCTGTTACGCAATTCCCGCAGTTTCAGGAACACTTCCCGTGGTGTGGGGTCGTCGGACAGATCGGAAAAACTTTCCCGCAATTGGGCGATGACACTGGGGCTGCGCAGACGCAGGAAGGTATTGATCTCCTTTTCCAGCCCCATGGTGGAGACCAGGGCCTCGTTGGGATCCTGATTGCCGATTTCGTCCAACAGCGCCTTGGCTTTGGCATTGTCGGGTTCCCGATCCAGGGTAAAGCCCAGGTTGCCGGACATATAATCGTGGCCGGGATAGATCAGGGTGTTATCGGGCAGGTTGGCCAGCAGAGTGGCGAAGGTATTGTACATCTCGCTGGGATGGCCACCATTGTGGCAATTGCCCACACCCGCATTGAACATGGTATCGCCACAGATCAAAGCCGGTTGATCGGTTCTGGTTAACAGGCAGACGTGGCTCATGGTATGGCCGGGGGTATCCAGGGCCTCAATCTCGACAGAGCTGCCGACCTTGATCACATCCCCTGCATCAAGCCCACGGTCTATGCCGGGTATGGCGTCCTTGGCATTTTTATGGGCCAGCAGTTTGGCGCCCGTGGCCGCGATCACGGCATCATTGCCGCCCGTGTGGTCCCCATGTTCGTGGGTATTCAGCACTTGGGTGATATTCCAGCCTTTGTTCTTGGCTAGGCCGAGGCATTTTTCATGATCCAGGGGGTCGACAGCCATAGCCTCCCCCGTATCCGGGCAGACGATCAGGTAGTTGAAGTTGCGGTAAGCATTCCCGGTCCAGATTTGTTCGACGATCATGATGGTTCTCTTTTGATTTATTCAAGTTGTCTGCAGTTAGAGCATATTTGACGCTACTGGAAAACCGCCGGTTTGCCCCGGACGCTGATGCGCCACAACAAACGCTCTGTTCCCGGACCGTTCGGTGCGCCAATGGGCTTGGCGGAATGCAGGGTCATCTGTGTATCCCACAGGGCGATATCGCCGACTATGTATTTGTGCTCGTAAATATACTTGTCCTGCAAGCAATGGGCCTTCAATTCCGCGATTAGGGCCTCCCCCTCGTCAGTCGCCATACCTTCGATGCCAAATGCAGTGCCGGCAACACCATATAACGCCCGCTCCCCCGTCACCGAATGGGCGCGCACCAAAGGGTGGGGCGTTGGTGGCACTTCATCTGCCTGGGCCGTGTTCAAAGCGGCGGTCGGTGCCTCCCCATCCTTGCCGGAGGTGGCACCGTAGAGATGCATGGCGTTCAATTTGTCGATACGGCTTTTCGTACCCCTGTCCAGACCGTCATAAGCGGCTTTCATATCGATGACGCGGGTTTCGCCACCCGTATCGGGAATTGTGCGGGCGTATAGCATGGTCGCCGTTGCCGGGTTCGCGTCATAGGATTGGTCCGTATGCCAGAACGCAGCACTATTGCGTTTCAGGTCATCATCCTTGGCCCGGGCGGTTGTATTGCCCACTTCCATCATATCGGGGAAGCCCGCCATGCGGGAGCTATCGATGACATGGGGGATCGGTGCGCCCCATTGCCGCCCAAAGGCCAGGAATGCCACCTCATCACAGGTTTGGTCCTTGATGACCATGACCCGGTGTTGATACAGCGCCTCATGCAATTGACGGCAAGTATCAGCATCCACGCCTGTGGCCAAGTCCAGGCCATACACAGCGCAGCCAAAGGGGGCATCCAAAGGTTTGATTTCGATCATCTCAATCTCTCCATTCCAATTTCATCCACTCCCCATCTGACTTGCACTTCAATAGGCAATAGCGCTACCGTCCCTTAAGTAGCGTGCAAACAGGCTACAATGCCAACATAGAATTGGCAAAGCCCCCAGGTGGAGACGGCGCAATGGCGAACGAAATTCCGATTTTGGACCTGAGTGATTTTCTCGCCGGCAAACCCGGTGCCCACGCGGCCATTACGAAAGAGCTGCAATACGCCGCCGAAAACGTCGGCTTCTTTTTCATCCAAGGCCATGGCGTATCACAAGATCTGGTGGAGGCGACGTTTGAAGCCTCGCGCCGGTTTCATGCCTTGGGTGAAGCCGAAAAAATGGCCCTGAAGGCGAACACGCATAATATCGGCTATATGGGCCACGGTGCCTCTATCTCGCGGGCTAGCCAGGTTTATGAGGGGGAGCGTAAGACCAATTTGGTGGCGGCGTTGTTCCTGAAACGCGACTTAGCCCCGGATCATCCCGATATCGTCAACAACAAGCGTTTTCGCGGTGCCAATCAATGGCCCCAAGATTTGGATGGATTTCGCGAAACCACGGTTAATTATATGAATGCCATGGAAGGCTTGGCGAAAAGCATGCTGCCCATCTATGCCCGGGCCCTCGATTTGGCGGATGATTTTTTTGCGACGGGTTTTCAGGAACCGCAATATACCCTGCGTCTATCCCACTACCCACCGTCGGTGGCGGAGGATAACCAGTTCGGCCTGGCACCCCACACGGATAGTTCCTTCCTGACCATGTTGGCGCAAAACAAGGTAGAGGGCTTGCAAGTCCGGCGCACGGACGGTACCTGGATTGACGCACCCGCCTTGCCCGGTACGTTTCTGATCAACAGCGGCGATATGTTGCGGCGGTGGAGCAATCACCGGTTTCTCTCCACGCCACACCGGGCCGTGGCCTCCACGGCGGGCCGGGACCGGTATGCCATTCCGTTCTTTTTTGATGCCCATGCGGACTATGTCCAAACCTGTTTGCCCACCTGCACCGATGCGGACAATCCCCCGCTTTATGAACCCACCACCTACACTGATTACATGCTGTGGTTCGCCAAGAAAAATTACGCCCATTTCCAGGAAGATGCGGCGGAATAAAGATAAGAATGTCTCGTATTATCCGCGTTGTTGATGACGGGGACCTGCAAGCGGTTCGGGATATGTTGGGCGAATACCTAGCCTGGGTGGTGGCGGAGGCAAAGGCTCACTTCGACATGGATCTCGATGGACAGGCCGCCCTGGAATATTCTCTCAACGATATCGCGGCCTACCAATCGTCCAGAGGCCGAGTTCTTTTGGCGCAAGAGGATGAAGGGCCCGCCGGTATCGCCTTCATGCGGGAAATTCGCGGAGGTGTGGGTGAGATTAAGCGCATGTACGTGCGCCCGGCCTTTCGGGGCCGAAAGGTCGGTCAAAGCCTGCTGCAACAGATCATCATGGACGCCCGTGACCTGGGCTTTTCAACATTGCTGTTGGATAGCACCCAATTCATGGCCCCGGCCCACGGCCTCTACCGTGCTGCCGGCTTCACGGATACGGATGCCTATCCGGAGGCGGAGGACCATGGTGAAATGACAAAATACGTCATTCACATGAAGTACGAGCTGTAAATCCTCCGCCTGCCACGGCCTCAACAACGGGCCAATTTATCGGTTCATTGTCTTGGCCCCTGGATTAACGGGTCACGCCCGTTAATGACGATTTGGCCGTTTTCAGCCAATTTTATTGCGCCTTTGTCATTGCCGGGCTTGACCCGGTAATCCAGATGACAAAGCGAACTGCTTGCCGCTTACTCTTCGCTACAGCCCTTCATTGGGGTTGATCAGGAATTTTTCGCCTGTCGCACGCTTGTTGTAGATCGCGATGGCCTCCGCGCTCAACATTCCGGTCAAGGAGACCTGGTTTGTGTAGGTGGAGGCGAAGGTGGTCTTGATCTCGCTCGCCACCCGTTGCCTTAAGCGGGCTACGACCTCCCGTCCGGCTTTTTGCAGGAAGGGCGTCAACAACCAGCCGCCGATGCCCCAGATCAGGCCAAAATTGCGGTTGATGATCGTCGGGCTGACATCCAGGCCGCCGTAGATATAGACCTGTTTATGCACGGTGGAGCCATAGCGGCTGTATTCCGCCGCATTGCGGTTGGCTGCCGCCTCCATGCAGGTGAGTATTTGCCCTGGCAGCTTACCACCACCGATGGCGTCAAAGGCGATTGTGGCATTGGTCGCAATCAGTGCCTCCGTCAGATCATCCATAAAGGTATCTGACGAGCTATCGCAGACATGGGCAGCGCCAATACCTTTTAATAATGCGGCTTGTTCCGGCTTGCGAACGATATTAACCAGATCAACGCCGTCGGCCAGACAGATTTTCTGCAACATCTGGCCGAGGTTGGACGCAGCCGCCGTATGGATCAGGGCTGTGTGCCCCTCCATCCGCATGGTTTCGACCATGCCTTGGGCCGTCATGGGATTAACGAACCAGGATGCGCCTTCCGCAGCCGTGACATCGCCGGGATAGACCAGGCATTGATCCGCCCGTACGGCCCTGTATTGGGCGTACATGGCACCACCGATGACGGCAACATTTTTGCCCATCAATGCCTGCGCTGCCTCCGATGGACCGGCGGCAACCACAACACCCGCGCCTTCATTGCCCACGGGTAGATTTTGATCCAGACGACCGGCCATGGATTTCATCAAACCGGTGGGCACATCCGCCGTTAACGTGGGGCTGTCGGCGCTACCGCCAATCTGTGCCGTGGACATATCCGCAGCACCGAACAGTAGCCCCAGGTCGGAGGGGTTAATGGGGCTGGCATCGATCCGGACCACCACCTCGTTATCCTTTGGCTCCGGCATAGGGACGTCGGCCAGGACGATTTCAAGTTTACTTTGGGAGGTGATGGTGGATTGCAGCTGTAGGGGCATGGTTCAATTTCCTAAATTGGGTCTATACACTTGCGATTAAGATACGTCTGAATAGCTGACATCGCGACTAATCTTTGCGCCGGCATCCTGGCGGGCGCGAAATTGTGTCATCAGGTCTTCGTGGTTTCTATAGGCGTCCGCGCTTTGTTCCGCCCCGATGCGTTGTTCCGGTCTGAAATGGCCGTGGTCCTGGCCGCGCACCAGCATGGCAGAGCCTGATGGGACACCCACATCGCGCACACGGGCGGGAATATAGCTGATGCCGAAACCCATGCGCCGGTCCGTACCATTGTTGGGGCGGGAACAATGGACAAGGTTGGTGTTGTGCAGGGATATCTCGCCGGGCCGCAAATCCATTGGCACGCCGACCCGATCATCAAATTTGCCAAAGATCGCCTGCCCGCGCAGGATCAGATTACCCTCGCCCGGATCATCCTGATGGTCGAACTGCCCCAGTTTGTGACTGCCGGGCAGCACATGCATACAACCCGATGCGACGCTGGCCTCTGATAGTGCCACCCAGGCGGTGACGTGCAAGCCTGGGTCCAGATAAAAATAGGTGCCGTCCTGATGCCACAAAATGTATTGCGGCGTGTTCGGGTCCTTGATCCACATGGTCGTGTGATAGACCAGAATGTCCGGGCCGATCAGGTCTTCCACCGCATCCAAAATGGCTGGGTGGCGCACCATGCGGTCAGCCCAATCGAACAACAAATAGGACTTTGATTTTTCGGGGTAATCGAACGGCTTGCCGGTCTTGGCCTCGAACGCCTCAATCGCGGCCCGCGCATCCCGCACTTCATCATTGCTCAGGGCTGCAACCGGATGGACATAGCCATCGCCTTGGTATTGTCTGATTTGCGCCTCAGTCAAACGCTTGGCCATGATGGATTTCCCGTACTTGCATGCTGTGGGTGGCTATTGTGGTACGCTACGGTATTCACTGCAAGAGAGGCCCCCCATGACAAACCCGCTTTTAGATAGTCCGAACAAGGTCAAATTGGGCGTCATGGCATTCAACTGCTCTCATGGTTCCACGGTCACCAACGTGGATGAGGCCTGGGCCATGACCTGGGACGAAAACATGGCTCTGGCCCGTATGGCGGATGCCGCAGGGATGGAGGCGTTGTTGCCCGTGGGCCGGTGGAAAGGTTATGGCGGGCAAAGCAATTTTAATCACCGCACATTTGAGACATTAACATGGGCGGCGGCTGTATCTGCTGTGACGTCCTATGCGACAATTTTTTCCACCGTCCATGCCCCTGTGGTGCACCCGGTCGCGGCTGCCAAAATGGCGGCGACCATTGATCATATATCGGGTGGACGCTTCGCCTTGAACCTGGTGGCCGGTTGGTTTCAGGATGAATTCGATATGTTCGGCCTAAATCTCGCCCCTCACGATGAACGCTATGCCTATGCTGCGGAATGGCTGACCCTGGTCAAGCGCCTGTGGGCAGAGGAAGCGGAGTTTGATTTCGACGGCAAATATTTCCAAGGCAAAGGGTTGTGGAGCGAACCGAAGCCCCTGCAATCCCCCCGCCCGCCCATTATGAATGCGGGTAGTTCCACTACCGGCCATGCTTTTTCCGCCCAACACGCGGATATGAACTTCGCCATGCTGCGGCAAAAGGACGAAGACAGCGACCGGGCCCAGATCGTTCAGCTAAAGCAGATGGCGGTGGACCTTGGCCGCACGTCTCAATGCTGGATCCATGTCTATGTTGTCTGCCGCGAGACGGAGGCGGAGGCCCAGGAGTATCTGCACCGATATGTGGTGGAACAGGGCGATGATGTTGCCGTCAATAATATGATCGAGATATTTGGTGCCCAATCCGCGACCTTAAGTGATGAAGTGCTTGAAGCCTTCAAGTTTCATTTCAAGGCCGGCTTTGGCGGCTACCCGTTGGTGGGTACGGCGGAACAGATTGTGTCGGGGATTGAACGCCTCTCGAACATGGGCGTTGATGGCCTGTTGATTTCCTGGGTCGATTATCTTGGCGAATGCCAACAGTGGATCGACGAAATCCTCCCCCTGATGGAACAGGCCGGCCTGCGGGAGCCGTTCAAAAACAGGTTGTAGCAGGTGACTTACAATTGCATTGCGTTATGTCCAATGGTAGATTCCAAATGCGAATCAGCTAGCCACGCTTGTTTAGTGTTCGGTTGATTTACTGCGGACCAAGTAGAGTAGCCAAGACTGCCCGATATAAGAAATAACAATTGGTAGGACACTCCAGGGCAGAAATTAGATTAGGTCCAAACGACTGTACCGCCAGTACCGCGTACGCGTTTATTACGTGTAAAGCGTTGCGTCGAATGCACCATGAACTGCCGGATTGTTGGCGGCTCACAGGTTCGGCGGCTGTGTGTTATTTGCAGGTCCCTGGGCTGGGTCTCGTCTTTTTGCATACGAACAGCTTTCTGGGACCCTTAAATCGGGGAGGTATCTTATGGAAGCCAAAGTAGTATGGCTGTTCGTGTTTGTGGCCCTCTATTGGTGCTATTGCATCTTCTGGGGCGTGAAAAGCGCGATGTCAGCGAAAACCGCGACTGACTATTTTATTGCCGGTCGTAGATTGTCAATCTGGGTCTTTGTCCTGGCGGCGACGGCGACGTCGTTTTCCGGCTGGACCTTTATGGGCCATCCCGGCCTGATCTATCGCGATGGATTTCAATACGCCTACGCGTCATTCTACGCCATTACCATTCCATTCACCGGCGTGATGTTCCTTAAACGCCAATGGATGCTGGGTAAAAGGTTCGGCTATGTGACGCCGGGCGAAATGCTGTCAGACTATTTCCAGGGTGATGCGATCCGTATCCTGGTGGTCATGGTGGCGTTGCTCTTCTCCATTCCCTATTTGGGCGTACAACTTGGGGCCTCAGGCTTCCTCTTCAATGTTCTGACCGACGACATGATCTCAAAAAATGTGGGCATGTGGGTGCTATCCGCAGTGGTGCTGGTCTATGTGGCGACGGGCGGTCTTCGGGCTGTGGCTTATGTGGATACCTTGCAATGTATTCTGCTGGCCTTTGGCATCGTCTCTATCGGGTTTATCGCATACAGCTTCTTGGGCGGCTTTGGCGCTTTCAACGATGCCATGGCAGAGTTGGGTAAATCAGAGGTGGGCAAATGGGGTATGACACCGGATGGCCACAATGCCTATCTGGCCATTCCCGGTGTGATCCAGTTCACCGCCGGCCTTGGGGTGGAAACGCCTGTGGGCGGGCTATGGACCGGGATGATGTGCCTGACCTATATGTTTGCCTTGATGGGCATTCAGTCGGCACCGGCATTTTCCATGTGGTCATTTGCCAATACGGACCCGCGTCCGTTTGCACCACAGCAGGTCTGGGCCTCTTCCTTTGGTATTGGTCTGATCCTGTTTGTCTTCACCGCGGCCCAAGGCATGGGGGCCCACTTCATGGGCGCTTCCCCGGAAATAACGGCTATTGGTGGTATCAATGCGGTATTGCCTGACCTGACGGCGAACGGGCAAGGCGGACTGGTGCCTCATTACATCAACCTGGTTGGTGAAACGGCACCATGGTTCGTGGGCCTGTTGGCGGTTTGCGCCCTGGCTGCGATGCAGTCGACGGGTGCGGCCTATATGTCCACGGCGGGGGGTATGCTGACCCGGGATCTCTACAAACGTTATCTGAACCCGGATGCCAGCCATGCCACGCAAAAGATGTTTGGTCGCTTGGGCGTTGCCTTCATCGTTATTTCGGCGTTGTTGGTGGCGACCTATTCGGCGGATGCTTTGGTTCTGCTGGGTGGTCTGGCAGTGGCCTTTGGCTTTCAGATGTGGCCGTCATTGGCGGCTGTCTGCTGGTTCCCATGGATCACCCGTCAAGGTGCGACCTTGGGTTTGGCAGCAGGCTTGATCGCGGTGATCTTCACCGAGAACTTTGGCCTGAACATCGCCTCTGCCTTCGGCATTGAATTGGCCTGGGGCCGGTGGCCCTGGACCATGCATTCAGCCGGCTGGGGCATGATCTTTAACCTGGGCATTTGCGTCATTGTTTCGGCCATGACCCAGGATGAAGGTGCCCGGTCCCACAGGATGATCTATCACGACTTCCTGCGCGAACATGCCTCACTTCCAGCTGAAAAGAAAAAGCTGGTGCCTGTTGCCTGGATCATCACCCTGGCGTGGTTGTTCTTTGGCGTTGGCCCAGGTGCGGTGATCGGTAACACCATCTTTGGTGCGCCCAATGCGGGCGTTGAAGGCTGGACCTTTGGCATCCCGTCGATCTGGGCCTGGCAGATTCTATTCTGGGCCCTCGGCGTCGCCATGATGTGGTTTCTGGCCTACAAAATGGAAATGTCATCGGTACCAAACAAGGAAGTTGTCGTCCTGACCGAGGATATTGGTGATGCGCAACCGCAATCCGCGGGATCGTAAGTTATCAAATCTTGAGTGCAGAAATTGTGGGGAGGGGCATCGCCCTTCCCCCTTTTTCCCGATTGTTTGATTATGGGTAGAGTATCGTTATGGATTCACTTTTTCAGCCGCAATATTGGTTGTTTTGGGGCATGGCCTTGGCCGTGTTGTTGTTCTTTCCCATACGCAGGATTATCTGGGTCATGTCGGTCCGCCGCGCCCAGCGCAAGGGAGAGGGTGCGGATGATGATCAGCGGAAACGCCTGTTTCGTCGCGCCGGTGTAACAGCCGCCCTGCTCAGCTTTGTTTTTTCAATTTTCTACACCAACTACCTGTTTGGACCCGGCTCATGAGCCCCGCAATCGTCAGGCGCTTCATTTTTATCATGGTGATTGCCCTGGCCCTGGTCGGGGGCACGACCATATTCCTGGACTCGTTTCTGGACCGCCCGCTGGGTGACTATGAGACGGAGCGGGGGGATATGTATCTCTCCACCCATGACTATGACGATGCGTTGGAGAATTTTGAGGTAGCCCTGGCCATCAACCCCCATCATCGCGGTGCTTTAATGGGCCGGGCGGTAGTCTTCATTGCGACAGACCGCCATGATGAGGCGGTTGCCGAATTGAAATCGCTCATTGAATTTCTGAAAGAAAATGTCCCTGATGATGATCCCACGGGGCGCGGGACGTTAGCCGCAGCGTACGGCAACCTCGGCATCGTGCATGATCGCAATGGCCGCCACGAACTGGCCTTGAAAAATTACATAGAGGCCCTGCGTATTGATCAGGAAGCGGTTGAGGGGCCGGGATTGATCGACCGTATTCTGCATGACCCCAGCCCGTCAACGATCCTGAAACGGGCCAAGTATCTCTACATCGAGCTGCAAAAGCCGACCGATCAACAGGTTTTGCGGATGCCAGAGCAGGATATGAAATCCCGGACCTATAAACCTTGAGTTTATGGGGACTTAAGAAAAATTCACAACGCCCAAGACGTCCTGAAACAACACCAACATGAAGAATACGGCGGCGATGCAGCCGAACAACAGGCGCACGGAATCGCTTTTTCCGTCCTTGTCACGATGACGGATCGCATGCACGGCAATACCTGCTGTGACAATCAGAAAAATGATATTGATGGGACCTTCCCAGACCCCGGCAAATTCAAACATGGATCAAGGGTAGCGAAGCCGGGACCGGCGGGCAAGGTTGTTTGAACTTAACGCCGCGACTATTTCAAAGCTATTTCGAAACTATTGCGATACGGGCCCCGTGATTTCCGCGCTGCTGAGACAGGGTGGGAATTCGCCGGCGCATTCCGCTGTTTGTGCCGCAAACGCCAATGCACCGCCCATGGTACCTGCCAGGAAAACCACGACGGCCAAAAAGCTCGCCTGCGGGCCGACCCTGGTGGAAGGCGGGCGTGCCACATCAAAGCGGTGGTAGGCAGGGTCGGCACTGTTGAGTTGTCCGATCCGGTCCAACTGGCAAATATCCCGGGCATATAACAATGCCCAGCCAGGCACCTCGCTATGAACCATGAAGCTGTCAAAGATCGCGCCGGTTTCATCCTGGCGCATATCCCGGCCATGCCAATGCACGAACGCAAGCTGGAGAAACTGAAATTCACCAATATCCAATAAGTTTGCAGCGTTGCAGACGATGGTGCGGTTCGGGAATTCATCCAGATCCGGGTTCAGCAATGTGTCAAAGAAATTCATGATGTCCCACCTCACCCCCTTTATGACAGGTAAGTGTTTATGAACTGCAAACAAGCTTCAATATGGTGGGCGAAACGAACTGAAAATGGCGCTGGTCAACTAAATGGAATTTTCAGCTAAGCATCGATACCTGATCATATCAGCAGTTGTGTTGATGGTGGCCATCCTGTTTTGGCGGGCCCGTGTCCCGGCGTTGGAGTTCCGATCGCGGGAGGCACCGCTGGGATTCAGGGAATTGATATTAAACGGCACATCGTCGTCCATTGATCCATTGCTAGGTTTTGCGAACCCGGGCGCAAACTCTGACGGGGCGCTGGCCGGCAAAGATCTCTGCGATAGATTACGTCATGATCCGGCCTCCCCTGTGCTGGGCGCGGATGATGCGGTGCTTTCCATTGTTGAATTCTTTGACTACCGCTGTCCTTATTGCAAACGCCTTACGGACATGCTGCGGCAAATCCATGACGATGATCCATCTGTACGTATTGTTTACAAGGAATGGCCGGTTCTGGGTGCACGTTCCACTTTGGCGGCACGGGCCGCCCTGGCGGCAGGGATGCAGGGTCAATACCAGGCTTTTCATGCGGGACTGATGGGGTCCAGGTTCCTCCCTTCCATGGGATATATTGAGGGTTTGGCCACAGACCTTGGCCTCGATGTACAGCGATTGCGGGCGGATATGTCTGCGCCCCGGATGACGGCTGCATTGCAGCGCACCTCAGATCTGGCAAAGACCTTTGGCTTTCGTGGCACGCCGTCCCTGGTCGTTGGGCGTACAGTGGTGCAAGGGGCCATCAGCGAGGCTGCATTGCGGCGTCTTGTTGAGATTGAGGCCGGCAGAAGTGATAGGAGCTGCCCGGGTTAAGGCGCATTTTTGGGGATGCCAAGTTGATCCCCATCGCTGATATAGTCGTAGATCACCGGCCTGCCGAACGGCACTTCGATGATGTGTTTCACCTGGCGTTTGCCTTGTTTGATACCATAGGCGATCCGTTCCGCCTTCACCGGGCGACCGCTGGCATCGGTCTCCAAAACCCGCACGCCGTGGCGGGTAAATTGCCGGGTTATTTTCTTGACGGTCCGGTCCCAACCGATCAATTGGCCGTCATCGGTATAGCGATATCGGTCCCGCCAACCGCGCCTGGGAAATAAAAGCGGATCTGCATAAACATCCTTCAACGCCACAGGGGCATAGTCGATTTCCTGTATCCGCCCTTTGAGATCATACTTCCGTGTTTGTTTGGCCGGATAATACAGGCTGACAAAGGCAGGCGAGCCGTAGTGCACCCCGTTGTTGGCAAAGGCGGCAATTTCCACGCGATGGCTTATCAGGTCCGACCTGCCCGGCACTTCGCGTCCCTGATGCCCCATTTGCTCCGATTGCCAGGGTATGCGCAGCTCCACAAGGGAGCCGTCTTCAGCCAATGGCTTTATGGTGATCCGGTCCTTGCCGCCGCGCAGGAGCCGCCAGGTAAATGTCAGGGGCCGCCCGCTGGGGTCCTTGGTTGTTGCCGCACTGATCACCATACGCCTTTCATAAACCGTTGATTTGACGACGCGGGCGACGGCGCTGGGTGTGTTGAACAAAATTTCATCGGCGCTGGACGGACCAAAATAGTTGATGCCCGGCCTTGCCTTGGTCTCCTCCTTCACGACGATCTTGGTTGGGGGTGGCACCTCTTCCCGCTCTAATTCGTGGGCCAAGTTCATCATTTTTTCCAGGTCGATGTTTGCGGCATCGAAGACCGATGGGTGGGTCGTTGCGCTCAAATAATCCTGATCCGACAGCACGGTTTTCTGTCCCGCCCGAAAAATCATTTGCACCGTTGGCGCAATCAGCCGTTTGGCACGCAGGAAATTTTTCACCTCAGGCTTCAGTGCTGCAAGGATCACCGCAACGGCACGCATGAAAGGCCGATCGGATCCGGAAGATCCTTGGGAAACGATCATATAAGGCGTATTGGCGGGGAATAGATCGCCACGTTCGGGATCATGATCCCGATGCTCGGGAAACATATAGAGGTGGTTGTTGGTGTATTGCTGATAGGCATGGGCCATCAATTCAGGTGTCGTCAGGATCAGACGGGCCTGGCTGCGCCAAATGGGGCCGCCGGACAGGGCGGTTGAAGAATTGCCGAACGTGATGGCGTTATACAAAATCTGTGAATTGACCCCGTAGTGGATACCGGCAGCCTTGGCGTCAGCGCTATATTCGATGTGGGCCAACTGGGGGAATAATTTTCGGGACAAATGGGAATGGCTGCCGTCACGATTGTCGTACAGGTCGCCAAAATTGCCGGCGCCCTCTCCCATTCGGCTCCATCGGTTCAACTGCCAGGCGACATCACCATCCCCGCCATGGGCCCGGTGTGGCCGATGGATTTTGTCAAAAGCAAACGTTGCGGCTAGGCTTTGATTGGCCGGAACCCAGGTGGTGTTGCCCGCATCTACGAGGGCTTTGGCCTTTGTCACCAAGCGTGGCTTGACCTTAGGGCGCATGGATTGCGCTGTCGGTTGCGCTTTCAGTTTCTGGGCCGCTTTCGCCAATACGTCTTGAAATCCCGGCAGACCGCGGATGGATGCCAGGTCCGGGTCCCGCTGTAACGCCGCTTGGCTTGTAAATCCAAAATCGATGGCCGTACTCAGACTATCCAGGGCTTCTGCGGGTTTGTTCTGCCGGGCCAGGGCGGCAGCAAGGTTGTAGTGATGGACGGGGGCGTCAGGGAATTGTGCAATTGCCTGGCGCAAAAACGCCTCAGCCTCGCCATAGCGACGCGCCCGAAACAGTCCGATGACAGCTTGTGTCAGCTTACGTTGCTGCAGGGCATGTCGGGGCATCTCGAAAATGTTCTTCTTTGTCGCCAATGCCTCGCCACCGGGTGCGGCAGCGGCATACCCCTGGGCGGGCAAGCCCGATCACCAGTGCACCGACAAACAAAGTAGCAGCTGTTGATGCTATTTGGCGTTTCAAATTCGCCAAGTTGTGTTTGATCACTGCCCTAAATCATCTGCAATTGCCGCGCCGAATTCCTGTCCCGCATCCAGCAGAATGCGCCAGGCGTAATCGGCAAAACTGCGCGCGACGTGAACGTGATAACCGCCGTCCTGTTGTGGCACCACCAACATGCCAATGCCCGCCAGAATAGAGCGCGCGCAACGGCCGGGCACCAGATCAGCGCCGGCAAAATCCAGGGGGCACAATTTCGCCAGGATGTCGCCCGCGCGAGGCCCCGACAGGACGATAATCTGCTGGCCGTCACCATTGGGAATAAGGGCGTGGCGGTGGCCGGAAAGTGCGGCTGACAGATTGGTGAGTTCCCCCTCCCCCGACAGCAACCATTCATTCGGCCCCAACCACATCGCGGCCAGTCCATTCCAGCGGGTAACATGATTTGGCTTTATAGGCAGATCAAAACCAAGCTCGGCATGGAAGGCCTCCAGAAATCCTGCGTCGTCGCTTTCGCCCCTCAAAATGGTCGAGGGTCGATATACCAGGGCCTGTAAAACAGCGCCGGCATCGGTCGTGTCCGCGTCCCGTTCGGCAGACAGTGCCAAATGCGCCAGCGGGTGATGACGGGAGCCATGGCGTGATAGCTGGCTCATTTCGCAGCCTCCCCAGGATCCAGAAAGCGCGGTGCTGTGACCTCTGCGCGGACCACCTTGCCGTCGTAAGCAATATGCACGCTTTCCCCGTGGCGTTCGTGGCCGCCTTGCAACAGGCCAAGGGCGAATGTGCGGCCCAGGTTGGGGCTGTAGTAACTTGATGTGACATGCCCCAAACTTAGCTGTGGAGGCCCGGATTGCAGAGGACTTGCATCGCTGCCCGCGATCAATTGGGCACCTTCGGGTACTCGGATACTTGCATCGTTGGTCAACAAGCCGACCAATTGCGGACGGTCCTGGCACATCGTATCTGTACGGGAGAGGGAGCGTTTGCCCAGGAAATCTTTCTTGCTGCTAACCATGCGGCCCAGGCCCAGATCATGGGGCGTTATGGTGCCATCCGTTTCCTGACCGATCATGATAAAGCCAACCTCGGCACGCAGCACATGCATGGCTTCCGTTCCGAACGGCGTAATGGCGTATTTTTCGCCCAATCCCATAATCGCTTGCCACAGGGCGGGACCGTGGCCGGCGGGGACATTGATCTCGTATGATAATTCACCGGTGAAGCCGATGCGGAATATCCGCGCATCAAGCCCCGCTGCTACGCCAGCCTGCCAGGTCATATGGGGGAAAGCCTCCGCCGACAAATCCATATCAGGGCATAGGTCTTCCATCAGCCGTCGGGCATTCGGGCCGCAGATTGAGGCGACGGCCCATTGCTCGGTCGATGATGTGCAATAGACCGACAGTTCCGGCCATTCGGTCTGGGACCAGCTTTCCAGCCAATCCAGCACATGGGCCGCACCGCCGGTTGTTGTGGTCATATGAAAATGATCCTCGCCGAGGCGGGCCGTGACCCCATCGTCGAACACCATGCCGTCTTCACCCAGCATCAGGCCATACCGGCAGCCGCCCACCGCCAGACCTTTCCAGCCGTTCACATAGACCCGGTTGAGGAATTCGGCGGCGTCCGGACCCTGGATGTCGATCTTGCCCAGGGTCGTGGCATCCATAATGCCAAGGGATGTGCGGGCGGCGCGGACTTCCCGGTTTACCGCCCTCTCCATAGTCTCGCCTGATCTAGGGTAATAATAGGGGCGCAACCATTGCCCCACCGGCTCAAACTCTGCCCCATGGGCCTGATGCCAGGCATGCATGGGCGTGCGGCGCACGGGGTCCAACAATGCGCCGATACGCCGGCCGGCTATGGCACCAAAGGTCAGGGGTGAAAACGGCGGGCGAAATGTCGTGTGGCCAACGGTGGGGATATCCACATCCAAGGCACCCGCGACAATGCCCAGGGCATTGATGTTGGACGTGCGGCCCTGATCCGTACCCATGCCGGTGGTGGTATAACGCTTCACATGCTCGATAGAGCGATAGCCCTCCCGGGCTGCAAGATGCAGATCGGCGGCCGTCACGTCTGATTGGAAATCTACAAAGGCCTTACCGCCCCCGCCGTTACCATTCGAGGGAATTGACCAAATCGGCAGAATAGGCGTGACATCCGGCTCAGCTGCTGCCTTGGGGCTACGCGGCCCCCGGCCCCGGCGGCGATGACCGGCATCATTGGCCGCCGCATTGCCCGCCTCAGCACCCCGGTCGAGGCAGTCCTGCAGGTTGCCCCCGCCATTTGCTGCGCCGACGACGCGTACGGCTTGGACCATAGCCCCGGACAAAGTGGGACCAGGCAGAAAACAGCCCAACGCATCATCCCATTGCAGTTTCGCGCCGGACTGGGACAGCAGATGCAAGCTGGGGGTCCACCCCCCGGACAGGCATAACAGGTCACAGTCAATGCGCCGGGCGATACCGCCGACCAAGCCATCGCGCGCTTCATTCAGCTTGCCAATGCGCACGCAGGTGACTGTCTTTTTACCCTCAACTGAGATAACGGCCCGGTCGACCATCACTTCAATACCTGCGTCGTCCAGGCGGGACAGCCAGCCCAGGGGGGCCTGGGCCCGCAATTCAACCACTGCCGCGACGTTTACACCGGCCTTTGCCAGATCAAGGGCTGCCGAATAGGCACTGTCGTTATTGGTGAACAAAACCGCCTTTTGCCCAGGGCGCACGCCATAGCGATTGATGTAGGTTTGCGCCGCAGCGGCCAGCATCACGCCGGGACGGTCGTTGTTGGCCAACACTAATGGCCGTTCCAAGGCCCCGGTGGCCAGCACCACCTGTTTTGCCCGTACTTGCCACAGGCGTTGTCGCGGTTGGCCCGGTGCCGGTTCTGCCACATGATCGGATACCCGCTGCAACATGGTCAATGCGTTGTGATCGTAATAGCCGGTGACAGTGGTGCGGGGCAGGCAGCGAATGTTATCCGCCTTCGCTAGTTCTTCCTTTATCCCAGCCACCCAGGCAGGGGCGGGGTCGCCGTCGATCTCCTCCCCATTGCCCAGCAACGAACCACCGAATTCAGCGC
>JAPKBD010000055.1 GCA_028824965.1 Alphaproteobacteria bacterium
CAGGGGTGCGGTGGAAATTCCGAAATTGCCCAGGGTTATGATCGCGACAAAGACAACCATCACCACCTTGACCACATTGCCGATGAACCGCGCCAGGGTATGGTCGATCTCCCGCGCCTCCGCCACACGGGTGATCCTGCGGCCGATCCAGCTCGCGGCCTTTAGCCCGATGACAAGAAAAACCAGGGCGCCAAGGATTTGAAAACCGTACTGAACGGCGAATTCCACAAGTGTGTTGATCAGCTTGCTGACCATTTCCATTTCCTGTTCCATACGCGAACCTCTACCTGATTTTCATTTTGAGTATTATAGCACTAGCCGGGCCATCTAGTCGGGCCAAACCGGGTCATGACTTCCCAAGGGCATGGAGGGTCGGGCCCAATAGGCCGGCGTATCTGTCAACAACGCCCCGTGACGCACTGCATTTAGTTTGCCGAAACCTGACGGGGTCTCCTCCATCAAATCGCCGATATCATCCAGGGTTGGATCTGCAACATCGAAACCTCCCTTGATCTGACCCAGGGATTGCACCCAGCGCCCGGTCCGGGCCAGGGCGACGCGGACGTGCCAACTGCCGCCCATCCGGGCGCGGCGGGCCAATGTCGCCATGGCAGCCGCTGCCATGAAATAGCCTGACGCATGATCCAGCGCCTGACAGGGCAGGGGCTTTGGCCCCTCCACCCCTGCGGCCTCTGCCTCCGCATAGTTGATGCCGCTGGCCGTCTGCAACAGGCTGTCATAGCCTCGGCGCATGGCCCAGGGTCCTTCGTGGCCATAGGCAGACAGCGAGACATAGACGATGCCCGGTCGAATAGCTGCGACCTCTTCGGGCGAAAAACCCCATTTCGCCAATCCCCCGGGGCGATAACCCTGGACGAAAACATCCGCCTCACCAATCAGCTGCGTTAGGTCGTCACGGCCTTCCGGTGTGTTCAGATCTAGGTAGGTAGACAGCTTGCCCCGCCCGGCATCCGTGACCAAGGCGGCCACAAATGGCAGGTGGGACGCGGTCACCCGCATAACATCGGCACCGTGGGCCGCAAGCGTCCGGCCACAGACCGGCCCCGCTATGATCCGGGTCAGATCCAAGACCTTCACGCCGGATAGCGGTCGCGCCCCAGACGTTAAAGGTTGGGCCGGGGCATCGCCGATCCGCTCAACACCAATCAACGGCTGTTGATCCAGGGCTATGGCCTGGGGATGTACGTTCCATTCTTCCGGGCTCCGCATCATGGAACCGACGATACCACGGGCATTGACGGCGTCTTCAAAGTCCAGGCCGGTCCAAGTCCCCAATGCGGCAGCAACAGCATCCCGGTCGTGAGGTACTCCCAACAGATCCATAATGCCGTCCCGATGATGCGGGAAATTTGTATGCAGGCGAACCCAGCGGCCATCCCCGGTTTGATAGGTACCGGCAATTTTGTCCCATAGTTCGGGCGGCGGCCCGTCGTTGATACGTAGATAGCGATCGCTGCGAAATTCCACCGCTGCATGGCGCATATCGACGCTGATAGCCTGACGCTTACCGCCGCGTTTCATTTGGCGTTGATACCAAAATTCAGCCGCCGCCAGGGCGGACAGGGCAATAGATGTTTGCGCAATCGTGCCGATCCGGAATGATGATGGCAGGACAGGGTCCTGTCCGGTTAGGGTCAGATCGTCCAGGCCATCCTGTGGCAAACTGATCTGATCGCAAAGATCGGCCAGAATTTCGCGGGCTTCCTGCATTATACAAAGGCCTTCAGTTGTTGGCTGGATTCTGCTGCCAGGCTTTGCATCAGATCGGCGGCGGTCGTGGCCCGGGTCAACGCCACCGCCTGCCCGGCCAGCAGGACCGCGACGCCTGGATCATTGGTGCCGGTCAGGGGATTGCTCAAACTCAGCTGCGCGGGAAACGGCAGGGGTTCAGCACCTGGGGCCGATAATTCATCGACTAACCTGTTTTTGAGGAACCGGGCGGGGCGCCCCGTAACCGCATCGGTCACAATCGTGTTGGCGTCCGTAAAACTGTCAAAGCTGTCCCGGTAGACATCGGGAATTGCAGATTCTTCACAGCGCAAAAATGCCGTGCCTAATTGCACCGCGCTGGCCCCCAGCATGAAGGCGGCGGCAACGCTACGGCCATCGCCAACACCGCCTGCTGCGATCACCGGCACGTTGACGGCATCAACTACCTGCGGCAACAGGGCGAACAGGCCCGGTTGCATGGAAATATCCACATCCGTAAAAGTGCCCCGATGACCGCCCGCCTCACTGCCCTGGGCTATAATGGCATCGACGCCCCGACTTTCCAGGGATCGCGCCTCGGCCACCGTGGTGGCGCTGCAAATGAGAAAGATGCCGGCTTCTTTCAGAGCGCTCATGGTATCGGGGCCCGGCAGGCCGAAATGAAAGCTGACGACCTCCGGCTTGGTATCCTGCAATACGGCAAGATGATCCGGGCTGACGCCACATGATGACGGCTCCGGTGTTGGAATGGAACCTAAGTCCTTGCTGTCGTATAGTTTCTGTACCCGTGCCCGCATCTCTATGCCGACGCCGGTCAAATCGCCGGGGCTGTCCCACAGGGGGTAATTGATGTTCAGGCTGCCGCCGCTTTGTTGGCGAAAGCCCAAGATGCGGCGTTCTGCGGCCTCTGCCGAAAAGCCCCACAAACCCAGACCGCCCAGGCCACCTGCATTAGAAACAGCGGCGGCCAAGGCGGGTGTCACCAAACCGCCCATGGGAGCTTGAAAGATTGGCCATTCCAGGTTCAATCGTTCCGTCAACGCATTCTTTGACCACATATTCCATACCTCCCCTGAAAGCTGTCTTTCCACTGTAGCCTAAATTGTCAGACACCGGCTACGGGTGGCACCTCGCCCGCGCGCGGGTCAATGGGCAGCAATTTGTCCAGGCCGCTTTGCACCTCATACAGCGCACCTGCCGCCAACAAGGCAGCCTCGCCACGCGGTCGCCCCACCAATTGCAAACCGATAGGCCGATCATACTGATCAAAACCGCAAGGCAGGGACAACGCGGGTGAGGCGGATAAGGTCACCGCCCCCGTCAGGTTCGATGCGGCCATGTAATGTTCCAACTTCACACCATCAATGGCGACCGGGTGACGCAGGTTGACATCAAAGGCGGGGGTATTGGCCCCTGGTGTGACGATCAGGTCATAGTCTTGGAATAACGCCATGAACTGACGATATAGTTTCGCCCGCGCCCGCTCCGCCCCAGCCAGCTGCGAGGTTGATTGTTTCAGGCCAATCTCCGTATTCCAGATGATGTCCGCCTTGATCAGATCGGGATGGCTTTGCAATTGCAGCTCCCGGTCAATGACGAACTGCTGTGACCGCAGGGCCAGGAAGGTGTCTTCCAGGTCCTCAATCTCGATGTCTATCTCCACCACCTCTGCGCCCATGGCCCGGAAAGGCGCCATTGCGGCACGGCAGATATCACGGGTTTCCTGATCGATGGGGGAGCCGCCGATGGTTGCGGCATAGGCGACCCTGCGCGGCGGTACAGCCTCTGCCACCGCTTCGCTAAAGCTCAGGCTGGGTGCGTCGAATGTCATGGGGTCTTCGGGACAGAACCCCGCCATTGCGTCAAGAAACAGCGCCAGGTCGGTTGCGTTCCGCGCCATGGGTCCGTGCACCGACATAGGCGAAAACAACGTCTCCTGGCAGCCCCTGGTCACCCGGCCGGGAGAGGGCCGCAGCCCCACGACAGAGCAATAGGTGGCGGGTCGGCGCAGGCTGCCGCCATGATCGCTGCCCTGGGCCAGCCAAACCTCGCCCGCCGCCAGGGCGGCTGCACCCCCGCCGGTGGAGCCGGCGGGGGTTAGAGAGGTGTTCCAGGGATTGCGGGTCATGCCAAAAATTTCATTGTAGGTGGAACCTCCCGCGGCGAATTCCGGTGTATTGGATTTTGCCACGACGATGCCGCCCAACCGCTCTATACGCCGGACCAGGGGGTGGGAGGTGCTGGGCACATGATCGGCGAATATGGGGGAGCCATAGGTGGTGCGCACACCGGCAACATCGGCCATATCCTTGATCGCCACAGGCAGACCGCCCAACCAGCCCGGCTCTCCTGACGCATCACCAGACGCCTCGTTGGCATCGCCTGCGATAATGCGTTTGGCATGGTCGCGGGCCCGATCCAGGCACAATGTGGGCAGGGCGTTCAAATCAGGTTCTACTTCTGTAATGCGCGCCTCAACTGCGTCAATCAGCTCCAGCGGCGAGACGTCCCCCCGACGCAAATTTTCCACCGCTTCACAGGCCGTCAATTGAATAAGCTTATCCACGATAATTCTTCCTCCCTACGACATCGCTCCATCATAATGATATATGCTATGTCAGGGACAGAGTATCTGTGAAAATTGGGAGTGTGAGTTATGGAATTCGATCTGATGGCACGGGGGTCGAGCTGGGCTGATGCCGCCGATCTGGCGAAACGATTGGAGGCGGGTGGTTTCTCCGGCATGCTGATGACGGAGAGCAGCCAGGTGCCCTGGATGATGATTGCCGCAGCCTCCATGGCAGCGCCCACATTGGATTTCGCCACTGGGATTGCCGTGGCCTTCCCGCGCAGCCCGATGATGTCGGCTCAGATCGCCTGGGAATTGGCACGCAATACAAATGGCCGCTTTCGACTGGGACTGGGTAGTCAGGTGAAGGCGCACATTGTCCGGCGTTATGCCGCGCAATTCGACCGGCCCGCCCCGCAAATGAAAGACTACCTTTTGGCGTTCAAGGCATGCTTGCGGGCCTTCCGCCGCGAAGAAGACCTACATCATGACGGCCCCTACTATCCCTTAAGTTTGCTGCCGGAAAACTGGACACCGGCGCGCCACGATTATGAAGACGTAAAAGTCGATATCTCCGCTGTTGGACCATATATGGTCAAAGTGGCAGGGGCCGTGGCGGACGGCATTCATGTCCACCCTATGCATTCCATGCCCTATATTGAAAATCGCCTGCTGCCGGGCCTTGCCGAAGGTGCCGCGCAAACGGGACGGAATGCCGCCGATATTGATCTGATCGTACCCGTGTTCGCCATTCCCGGTGACAGCCCGGAAGAACGCGCGGCGGGCGTGCTGCGTTGCAAGACCCAAATCGGGTTTTATGGTGCGACGCCGAACTATTCCTTCCAGTTCGATGATCTGGGCTATGTGGGCATGCGGGACAAATTGCGGGTGCACCTGAAAAGCGGCGACACCGATGCCCTTGTTGCTCTGATCGATGATGAGATGCTGGACCATTTTGGTGTGGTTTCCCGCTGGGATGATCTGGCGGACAAGCTGATCGCCCGTTATTTGGGTAAGGCGGCCCGGGTGGTGATGTATCTGGCGGAGGAATCCATCCGGCAGAACCCGGATAATCTAGGTAAATGGAGCGAGATTGCCCGCGCTGTCCGGGCGGCATAGCCAGGATGAACACTGCTATGAACACGGCGTTTCAAGAACTTATGGCGGTCCGCAATCGGCCTGATAATGCGGTGGCGGACATTACCGGTGCTGACCCGGTATTTTCCACCCGCTTCAAGGTGGCTGAAACAGGTGCCGGGGTGCTGGGCGCCATTGGCGTTGCCGTCTCTGACATATGGGAGATGAAAACAGGCCGCCGTCAGACCACCGGGATTGATGTGCGACATGCAGGTGCTGCCATCAACAGCTTTGCCTATCTGCAAAACGGACTGGGGGGCAGCGGGAATGGCGGTTATGAAACCGTGCCCGACAGCCCGGCAGCACAAGTGGGTTATGCAATTTCCCAGCCGTTTCCCACCAAGGATGGCCGCTGGTTCCAGCCTCATTTCGGCATCGCGCATCTGAAAGACCGTATGCTGGGTGTCCTGAAATGTGAGGCGACGCCGGAGTCCATCGGAGCCGCTATTCGAAATTGGAATGCCCAGGAGTTGGAGGACGCCATTGCCGAGGCCAGGGCATGTGGCGGTATGGTGCGCGAAAATTCGGAATGGCTGGCCCATCCCCATGGCCAGGCGCTTAGCGCCCAGCCCGTGGTGGAGATTGAGAGAATTGGCGACAGCGCGCCCGAACCGCTGCCCAGTTACGGCCCGCCCCTGGCAGGCGTTCGTGTGCTGGACCTGACGCGAATTCTAGCTGGCCCCGTGGCGGCGCGGACATTATCCGAACATGGCGCAGACGTCCTGATGGTGGCGGCAAAGGGTATGCCTCAGATCAAGAAGTTCGTCATCGATCTTTCCCACGGCAAACGCAGTTGCTATCTGGATTTGAACGAGGCGGACCAGGCCACGCAGTTGCGGGAACTTGTACGCACGGGCGATGTCTTTTCCCAAGGTTTCCGCCCCGGCGTCTTGGCAGCGCGCGGCTTTGGGCCGGAAGAACTGGCAGCCCTGCGTCCGGGCTTAATCTATACCTCGATCAATTGTTACGGCCAGCACGGGCCCTTGCAGGACCGCGCCGGTTGGGAGCAGGTGGCCCAGGCCATGGTCGGCATCAGCCATGAAAATGGCCACGGGAATGGTCAGGATCACCCGGAACTACTACCTGTCCCCGCCTGTGATTATATTACCGGTTATCTCGGTGCCTATGGCACCTTGTTGGCCTTGGCCCGGCGTGCCGTTGAAGGCGGTAGCTATCATGTGAAGGTATCCCTGTGTCAGACCGGCATGTTCCTCTATCGCCAGGGCCGGGTTGATTACGGGGCAGAAAACATGGGGCTTTCGGAGGCGGAGGCCCTGCCATTGCAAATGACCGCCGAAAGCACTTATGGCCCGATCCGCCATCTTGCTCCGGTCATCAAATTTTCGGAAACCACGCCCCACTGGTCCAGCCCGCCGCCTGCCTTGGGTGGTGATGCACCGGCGTGGTTGGGTTAGTGGGCGGCCATGAATACGACGGAGACTATGGGCCAGTTTTATATCGATGGCGCCTGGGTTGAGCCCCTGGGTGGGGCGGTCTTCGACGTCATTAATCCCGCCACCGAAGGTGCTATTGGCACAATTGCCATGGCGAGTGGTGGCGATGTGGATCGTGCAGTTGGGGCGGCAAAGTCGGCTTTCCCCAGCTATGCCGCAACGACGGTCGATCAGCGGCTGACCTGGTTTGGCAATCTGCTTGCGATCTACCGGCAGCGGGCCGATGAAATGACCCAGGCTATGACCGCAGAAATGGGGTCCCTTTAACCTTCACCCGGGATGTTCAGACACCCTGCGGTGACGGCCATATCGAAGTTATCATCGAAACTTTGCAAAAGTTCGATTTTGACGGCCTATCCCCTCGTGGCGGAAGCCGCATCGTGCATGAGCCTGTGGGCGTGGCAGCCCTGATTACGCCATGGAACTGGCCCATCAACCAGGTCATCGTAAAAGTTTTGCCTGCCTTGGCGGCGGGCTGCACGTGTGTTCTGAAGCCAAGCGAGGAAGCGCCTTTATCTGCGTTGTTATTTGCGGAAATGATCCATGATGCAGGTTTCCCGCCCGGCGCGTTCAATCTGATCAACGGTAACGGTGCCGTGGCAGGTGCGGCGCTGTCGGCACATAGGGACGTCGACATGGTGTCTTTCACGGGCTCCACCAGGGCAGGGGTGGCGGTGGCCAAAGCAGCTGCCGATACTGTGAAGCGGGTAACGTTGGAACTGGGTGGAAAATCACCGAACCTGCTGTTTGCGGATGCGGACCTTGAAACAGCGGTTAAATGGAGCGTGGACGCCTGTTTTTCCAATGCCGGGCAAACCTGTGACGCCCCAACCCGTTTGCTTGTGGAACGATCCGTCTATGATCAGGCAAAGGAAATCGCTATCCAAGCGGCATTGAATACAAAGGTTGGCGACCCCGCCGTAGCAGGCGATCACATCGGCCCCGTGGTGAACAAGCGGCAGTTCGAAAATATCCAGCGTCTGATCCAGCAGGGCATCGACGAAGGTGCCACTCTTTTGGCGGGCGGCATTGGCCGGGCCGATGACCGAGAGGTGGGCTATTTCGCCAAGCCGACGTTGTTTGCTGACGTGGAACACCACATGACCATCAACCGGGAAGAAATTTTCGGCCCCGTGCTGTGCATGATGCCCTTTGACGGGGAGGCGGAGGCGATCCGCCTGGGCAACGATACGCCTTATGGGCTTGGTGCTTATGTGCAGACCGGCGATCCGGATCGGGCGGACCGGGTAGCGCGTGCTTTGCGGGCGGGTAACGTTTCCATTAACGGCACGGCCTATGACTATGACGCACCGTTTGGCGGCATGAAACAGTCAGGCAACGGCCGTGAGAATGGTGTCTACGGCCTGGAAGATTATCTGGATATCAAAACCATTACCGGGTGAGGTTATGCCGGCCGAATTGGCGGGACAGAAAATTATTACGGGCCATAGACTTCCCTAAACCCAATGGCCGTGCTATCCGCACCTAGGTAAAATCAGCATTTTTGGAATTTGGACAAAGCGGTAGAGGTTGGACTAGATGAAGAGATACGAGCCGAGCTTTAATGATCGGTTGGGCGTTGCAGCAAAAGCGAAAATGGCGCAGGTCGAAAAGGCACGTGCCAATGCCCCCTCTAACGATCCGAAATTTGCCGAAAAGTTAGCTGCCCGTAAGGCAGCAGCTGAAGAGCGTAAGGCCCGCAACACGGAACGTAGAGAGACCAGGTTGGCAGAGAAAGCAGCCAAGGCAGTGGAAAAGGTCCGTTTGGCGGAGGAAGTGGCTAATCGTGAAGTCGCCATGATCGCAGATCGCAAAGCCGCCCGCGACGCCAAATACGCTGCCCGAAAGGCCCGTCAACGAAGATAGGGTTAGTGCCTTGATGCTTTACATTCGCCCTTCGATGACGGCGTAAAATAGGGGTGCACCTATGAGCCAAGTATCTACACCGTTTCTGTTGGCGAATGCACATGAACTTGTCGGTAAGGAAATTGCGGTGACCGATTGGCTGCATCTTGATCAGATGCAGGTCAATATATTTGGAGAAGTCACTCGTTGGCCATACTGGATGCACAGCGACCCTGAACGCTGCGCCGAGGAAAGCCCCTATGGCGGCACATTGGTGCATGGCTTTTTCATGGTCTCGTTGATGACCCATTTCATGCTGCTTGCGGGTATCATGCGGCCACCAGATGCTGCCTATTCATTGAACTACGGCTTGGATAAAGTTCGGGTGATCCGGCCTGTGCTCGTTGGTGACGGTGTGTGGTTGCGTGATCGTATTACATTGCTTGAAGTAACAGATCTTGAAGAAGGCCGTCGCCGCATGAAGGTCGGTAACCTCATCGAAGTGAAAGGTGAAGAGCAACCGGCCTTATATGGGGAATATCTTGGGTACTGGTTCCCAAAAAATGACTAGTTGAGATATTTCCACCTATTCCGGCACAATTATGGGTTCCAGCGCCGGCTGACCCAGGATCATGTCGGAGCCTTTTTCTGCGATCATCATGGTGGCGGCGTTTAAGTTGGCGGAGACCATGGCCGGCATGACGGAAGCATCGATAACGCGAAGCCCCTCCATCCCCCGCACCCGCAGCTGATCATCAACCACTGCCGTTGGGTCTGTTTCGGGCCCCATGCGGCAGGTGCCCATGACGTGAAACGTCGTGTTGCCGAATTTACGTGCGGCATCCAAAAACTCGTCATCGCTTTGTACCTGGTCGCCGGGGTATTCCTCCACCTCGATATAGGGCTTCATAGCCTCGGTATACATCAGCTTTCGTGCGAATTTCATGGCGCAGACCACCAGGCGTTGGTCTTCTTCATGGGACAGATAATTTGGCTGAATAATGGGTTTTTCGAACGGATCGTTGGTACGTGCCCGGACCCAGCCCTTGCTTTCGGGGCGATGCTGCCAGCAGGCCGTGGTAAAGCCCGGATGATCATCCAGCAGGCCATGGATGCCTAGTTTGTAGCTGGCGGGTGTGAATATGAACTGCAGGTCGTTACTGCGGGTCGCTTCGTTGGAATGCCAAAAACCGTAGACCATGGAGGGGCTTAAATTCACGATGCTTTTGGCACCGATGAGGTATTTTGCAATCTCCCCCGCCAACCGGATGCCCTTGGAGCGTTCGTTCAGGGTTTCTATATTTTTCACGCGGGCGCTAAATCGCGGCGCAAAGTGATCCCGAAGATTTTCCCCGACGCCAGCCACCTCGTGGGAGACATCAACGCCGAGGGATTGCAACAAAGATCCAGGGCCAATGCCCGATAGCTGCAACAGCTGGGGCGAATTGATCGCGCCGCCACTCAATATCACCTCACGATTGGCCCGGACTTCAATCTCTTTGCCGCCACGCCCACCTTTAGAGTAGGCGACGCCGACGGCGCGTTTGCCGTCCAGCAGAATGCGGGAAGCATGGGCGTTGGTGCGGACCGTTAGATTGGGGCGGGATTTTGCCGGGTTCAGAAAGGCCCGTGCCGTGCTCATCCGACGCCGGCCATGAACCGTGCGTTGGACGTAAGAAATACCTTCCTGTTGTTTGCCGTTGTAATCGGGATTGCGGGGCAGGCCAATCTGTTCGGCGCCCTCCATAAATTTTTCACATAGTGGGTGGCTGTAATTCAGGTCCGTGACCGCCAAGTTGCCTTCCCGGCCCCGAAACAGATCTTCGGCATCAGATGGGCCGCCAATCCGCTTTTCGCAGCGCTGAAAATACGGCAAGACGTCGGAATAACCCCAGTTCCGGTTGCCACGCTGGGACCAACTGTCGAAATCCATGCGCTGGCCACGGTTATAAATATGCCCGTTGATGGAGGAGGAACCGCCCAGGGTTTTGCCCCGGGGGACGTCAATAACCCGCCCCTCAATGTTGTCGCCGGGTTCGGTCTGATACAGCCAGTTGAGGTTCGAATTGGTCAGGGTTTTGATAAAGCCGGCGGGGATATGGATATAGGGATGCCAATCAGGGGGGCCGGCCTCCAACAAACAGACCGTGTGCTTGCCGTCTGCTGTGAGTCGGTTGGCCAGAATACAGCCCGCAGAACCGGCACCAATGATTACATAGTCAAAACTGTCCACCAACGCTCGATCTCCCAGGCATTATTATATCTGAGGTCTAATAGAGCACATTGAGGTGTGGGGGGGAAGTTTCCAGCTTTAAGGGCAGGCAGGCCCAGATGTGCATCAAGAGGAGATGCCAAATAGGTTTAAGAACTTATAGAAATCAGCCTAAGGTTCCTAACGGCCTGCGTCGCGCTCAATCTTTTCGCGTTGGGCAGCGTATCCGCCGAACAAAATCGCCATGCCGCCCATGAGGATGAACGTTGCGACCATCATTGCGATCAATAGAAATAATTCACTCATAACCGGCCCTTTCCGAAACTATGGTTATAGGATTTACACCAACAAAGCTGTTTGGCCAAGAGATTCTTGACCTTTGGCGATCTATTCCTTGCTGGCCGCATCTTGTGGGCCGTCAGCCATGGATGATGCCATATGCTCCAGCCGGTCTAAGCTGCCGGCACGCAAAAGGGCCACGGCACAGGCCAGGTCCTTATCGTCCATGGGCTTTGCCAGCAATTGGTTGCAGCGTTCGCCCCGGATCGTGGCTCTGGGGCCAATGACGTGTGGTGTTGCCTCACCCCGGCTTAAGGCGCCTTGTAATTCTTCTTCCCGGCGACCGGTTTTCTTGCCGTCACTTTCGATCAGCAAATCAGGCAAAATACCCCAGGCCTGAATGGTCCGGCCCGATGGGGTATAATACAGCGCCGTGGTCAAACGCAGGGCGCCTGAATCTCCCATGGAGAAGATCGTTTGTACTGATCCTTTGCCAAAAGAGCGATAGCCGACCACGATGGCCCGGTGATTTTCCTGCAAGGCACCGGCCACAATCTCGGCCGCAGATGCGGTGCCTTCATTGACCAGAATGACGACTGTTTTGCCGTCTGCCAGATCGTCGCCGCTGGCCTCGAACAAATCATTGTCTTCTTCCAACCGGCCGCGAACAGAGACGATGGTGCCGTCATCCAGAAAGACGTCGGATACCCGGATTGCCTGGCGTAACAGACCGCCTGGATTGTTCCGCAGGTCCACGATCAGGCCCAGGCTGTTGGCACCCAGGGCATCGTCGATTTTGGCCATGGCCTGGCGCAGGCCCGGTTCCGTCCGTTGGCTGAAGGCGGAAATGCGGATATAGCCGTAATCTGCTTCGACCCTGTGGCGCACCGCGGGTACGCGAATGATGTCACGAACGATCAAAACCTCGAACGGATCGGTAATTTCGGGCCGCTTTACAGTCAAACGGATGGTCGTGCCCACCAGGCCGCGCATACGGCTGACCGCTTCACGCAGGGTCATGCCCTTGATGGGCGTGCCGTCCACGTGGCTGATCTTATCGCCGGACTGCATGCCCGCGCGCTGGGCGGGGGTATCATCGATGGGGGCGATCACTTTGACCAGACCGTCGTCCATGGTCACCTCTAACCCCAGGCCCGCGAACTTGCCGCTGATACGGATCTTCAGCTCTTTATAGCTGTTGGGATCCATATAGGCGCTGTGGGCATCCAGGGTATTCAATCCCTTGTTCAAGGCCAGGGCAATGCGGCGATATTCGCCAGGGGTTGTTATGGGGGCTGCTGGCGATGTTTCACCGTCTTCGCCATCTTTATTCGCGGCCTTGTCGGCAGCCGCCTTCTTTTTGCTTTCTTCCAGGGCTTTATCGTAGTCCTTTAAACCCTGCATTGTCGCTTCCAGCAGCGGGGCGGAGTCCAATTGCCGGAGATAGCGGCGGCTAATAATAGGCAATGTGCGCCGTAATACCGCTGCCTCCTGGTCGTTCAGCTCAATATTCAGGCGGGCGGCCTGTTCTTTGATCAGTTCCTGGGTCCCTTTGGCCCAGGTCACGCTTTGGCTGGATAGTCCCAGGGTGACGACGGATGCGAGCATCAATAACGCCCACAATGCAGGACGCAAGATTAAATCGCGCAGTATTTTGCTATTGAGCATGTTTGTTAGACCCCCCGGACTACACCCGCTCGGCCAGCCAAATTGCCAACCGGGTACCACTCTTAACGCTTCTGCTTAATATTTGGTAAGCAGGCGCCTCTTCTGCGCCATTTTCCAACGCCGTTTCGCGATGTTTCAACTCATCTGCGCGAAATTCCGCAATTAGGTCCCGTAATTCAGCCTCTTCGCCGTCATCCAGACGATCCAGGGCGTGAAGCTGATTTTGGTAATGTTCTTCGATCACATCTTCGACCGCAACCGTTACTGCCATGGCGGCTTTTTCGCCCAATAATGCACTGCCCGTGCCTATGGCATAGCCTGCCATGCGCCAGACCGGTGACAGGGCCGTCGGGCGCACGCCGCGTTCCGCGATCAATTTGTCAAAGGCGGCCAAGTGAGCGCTTTCCTGTTCCGCCATTTCCTCCAACAACGGTGCGCAGGGATGGTTTTTCAAAACCGCCAGCTGACCGCGATAGATCTCTTTAGCACCCAATTCACCAGCCTGATTGACCCTAATCATGGGGCCAATTTTCGCACTCTTGGTGCGGTCACCAGGTAGAGTCTGGGGGCCAGGGGCTAACGTTTCGGGTGTTGCTTCAATCATCGTGACTATCTTGCTCTAAATCCCTTTAGCTCTATGTCCAATTAGGCCCGCATATAGGGCCAGTCCGAAAGAGAATAGGACGTTGTAGCCGGCCATGGAAACACCAAATAATGAGAAAGCAATGTCGTCGCAACGGGTTACAGGCGCTGCCATGATCTGCGCCTTTAGATCCGCCAGGGTTTGCGCGGCGCCCGTCTTACCCACGCAGGCCTCCGTGCCCGCCCACCAATGTTGTTCCACGCCAACATGATAGACTGCGATGGCGGCGTTTGCGGCCAGGACAGCAGCGCATAACAGCAATATCAGACGCGCGGCCCTGCCGGCTCGCATCCCGGGACTGACGGCAAGCAGGCATAGGCCCGCAACAATGACAAAGGGCCATCGTTGGTAAATGCACAGCACACAAGGGTGCAGATCAAAGCCATATTGCCCAATGAAGGCCAGGGCCAGGGCGGTAACAGATGCCAAAGGCACCAGGACCAGTGCCGTTTCTGGGGCTGTTCTCGTCGCAAACAATTGCGCCAACATCCGAAAACCCCCTTAAAGAACCAGCTTGATCAAGGCGAAACCGCCGATCAGCAAAACCATGAACAAAATAAACAGCAGCCCCAGATAACGTTCGATGAAGTCACGAATAGGCTCACCAAAGCGCCATAACAGGGCCGCGACAATGGAGAAACGCAGACCACGTGCCACGATGGAAGCAACTAAAAAGACCGGCAGGCTTAAACCCGCGACGCCAGAGGCGATGGTGATAACCTTGTAAGGAAACGGCGTCAGGCCCGCGATCAGGACGATCCAGACGCCCCATTCAATATAACGCTCCTGGAATGATCCAAATTTTTCGCCATAGCCATAGAAATCCAGGATCGGTTGCCCGATGGTGTCGAACAGATACAGCCCGATGGCATAGCCCAACAACCCGCCCAAAACAGAGGCGACGGTGCAAATGCCGGCGATCAACATGGCCTTGTGCCGTTGGGCCAGGACCATGGGGATCAACATCACGTCTGGGGGAATGGGAAAGACCGAACTTTCAATAAATGACACGGCGGCCAAGGCCCAATTGGCACGTCGATGCCCGGCCAGTTTCATAGTCCAGTCGTAAAGCCTACGCAGCATATTCTACCCAAGTTCTTTTATGACGCCTTCGCAAGCCCTATAGCAGCATTGGGGAGGGGGAACAATCGTGCCTATCGCCGACAGATGGTCGTATAATGAACCGCAGATAATGCTGAAGATAATAACAAAGTAAGGCGGAACCATGACGGAAATGAATGCGAACGGCATCACCATCGAGTATGAGACCCATGGTGAGGCTGACAATCCGGCATTGATCCTGATCCGGGGCCTGGGTACGCAGCTTATACACTGGCCCCAGGCTATGTTGGCGCGTTTGGTCCTCGCCGGTTTTTTTGTCGTAATTTTTGATAACCGCGACGTCGGGCTGTCGACCAAGTTTGATGCGGCAGGCGCACCAGATCTTGCCGACCTGATGGCCAGGGGTGGGCGCGGTGAAGACATTGATGTGCCCTATACGTTGGACGATATGGCCGGCGACGTCATCGGTCTGATGGATGGCCTGAATATCGACCGGGCCCATATAGCGGGTATTTCCATGGGCGGCATGATGGCCCAGGTGCTGGCCGCCAAACATGGCGGGCGGCTTCGCTCCATGGCGGCGATCATGACCCACAGCGGCAACCCCGATCTGCCCCAAGGTGACCCAGACGTCAGGGCCGCGTTGATGAACACGCCCGATGATCCAGATGACCGGGAGGCCGCCGTGGAGGCTATTGTCGCATCAGGCAAGGCATTGTCCGGCTCCGGCTATCCAACGCCGGACAAAGACCGCCGCGCAATGGCGGAACGCACTTATGATCGTTGTTATTGCCCCGAAGGGCGCATCCGGCAGCGGGCCGCCGTGGTCAAATCCGGCAATAGGGTGGAGATGTTGCGAACAATTACGGTGCCCAGCCAGGTTATTCACGGCACGAATGATCTGTTGCTTCATATCTCAGGTGCTGAAGATATCGCCGCTAACATTCCCAATGCGGAATATCACGCCATCGTCGGCATGGGTCATGAAACGCCTGCGTCCCTATCGACCAATCTGTCGGACCTGATTGCTAATTTCGCAAATCGTGCTGATGGGCGCTGATACTTTAACTGTCGTATGGGTCTTCCACATTCGGCCAAAACGGCGTTTTTAATTTTGTGAACCCTATGGTGCCGAAATCCGTATTTAGGGTACCGGGGGACGTGGCGTAAATAACTTCTGTGGCGATGGGGGCAAAGCCGGCATAGAAATGCTGAGATGATTTCGGGATGATGATTTTCAGGCTTGAAAGTTCCATGCCGAATGGGCCGAATTGCCCAAACGCATCCGGGTGAAAAGTTTGCCCGCGCAAGGAATTCAAGACAAGGTTTACGTTACCCGCCGCCCGCAGCCATACCGCATCGCCAATCGGCTGGGTGACGCTGCCAAAGGGTTGAACCGCATTTTCGATGATGCCCTCCACCGTGACATCCAGATCGATGGGTAGGCCGGATTCACGGCAACACTTACCGCCAATGCGTAGGGTGAGCTGACTGCCTAACCCCGCTTCCTTGCAAAGGCGAATGGCCATGGGGTCCCAATACAGGCCCAAAATGTTATCGGTTAGTCCGCGATCAAGAATTTCCTGCAACAAAAAGGTCGCATCGGACGGTGCCCCGCCGCCGGCATTGTCGGCGACATCCGCCACCACCACAGGCCCGGCGGGTGCCGCCGCCGCCCTTGCCAGGGCCTCCCTATAAGGCGTCATCAATGGTGCTGTTTCATGCCGCAGCTGCCAAATTTCTGCGCCCAGGGATTTTGCCAACGCCTCTGCTTTTGCGTCATCCCCATCCGCGATAACCAGCATGCGGGCTGTCGCACACGGCACATCGCCCCAGGGAAAACCATGGGCAAAAGATACGGATAGGATACCATCCCGGCCCTCCAGATCCTGCATCCGGGCAACGAAAGCCTTCATAGGTTCAACCGGTGTACCCCAGGTGTTGACCATGCGGCAATCATGCACGGCCATGACAGGTTTGGTTTTGCCGATCCTGGCGTCGCGGCACAGGTTATATAATTCCGCTGCCCGTTCTTTTGTATCGATGTGGGGGTATTCTTTGTAGGTGATCAGGGCATCCGCCGCCTCGCACATCTGTGGGGTGATGGAACAATGGAGGTCAAGCTCCCCGCCGATTATCGCTTCCGCACCCGCTACGTCGCGGCAGCGTTGCAACAGATCGCCCTCGCAATCGTCATAGCCGTCCGCCACCATTGCCCCATGCATATTCAACAAAATCAGATCAACGGGTAATGCTGCCTGCAAATCCTGCAGGATCTCGTCGCGCAGGCCTTCATAAGCCGCTCGTACGGTGATGCCGGCAGGCTGTGCGAATGTGGCCAGGCTTTCCACCACCTCGCCACCATCCGCCTCGGTCATGTCACGCCAGACCATTAAGGGTGCGGTGTGCATATCCGCCGGGCCTTGGGTCGCGTCACCATGGTAGAGCATGGTGTCCTGGAAATTCTGCAAGCCCGTGGGGATGGGTGAAAAAGTATTGGTTTCGGTGCCCAGGCAGGCGATGAAGGTTTTCATATTATGTGTCCTCAATATCGACATCATTGCCATCGCTATCACTAATATCGCCACTAACGATACGCGCTGCCAGATGAATAAGAATAACCGTTGCCGCGATTGGCACAGCGGCAGCAATAAAGATCATGGGAAAACCCAAGGTGTCCGCTGTGCGCAGCAATGACCGGCCCAGAAATCCGCGCGCCGGCGTCATGTTCGGTCCGAACAGTGAATAATACAGCACAGGTGTCATGAAAATTATCACCGCCGCCGTACGCAACAACAATGGATACATGCTGACGAAAACTGGCCACGGC
>JAPKBD010000397.1 GCA_028824965.1 Alphaproteobacteria bacterium
GTTGCACATGGATGTCTTCCATGTGCAACGACCTGGAGGCCGGCAAACCAATAGAGTTGGCCATCACGTCCGCAACGGTCCATCGTTTGGGCCAGGAATTGGCCATCCCAACACCAGTACACACGTTCGCCTACCGCGCCCTCAGCCCGTATGCGGCGACGCCCTGAGCCGTCTTAGCCGCCAAACAACGCCTTATAACGTTCCTGAAAGATCGGCCAAACCTCCGGGTTCAACAGGCGCGGTGGGCGGCGCCCTGCGAAGATGTCCAGCAATTGCTCGCCTGCGTAGGTGGCAACCATGTGGCGGGATTCGTGACTGACGCCGGCTGTATGCGGGCTGGCCAGGACGTTGCTTAAGCTTAACAGCGGATGATCTTTCGATGGTGGTTCCACCGCCCAGACATCAATGCCCGCACCGCCCAGATGACCGCTGTCCAGGGCCGCGAACAAGGCTTCTTCGTCATGGATGCCGCCGCGTGCTGTGTTGATAAAGAAAGCGCCGGGTTTCATTTTTGCGAATATGGCGGCATCGAGAAAATTCAATGTCTCGGCATTGCGGGGGCAATGGACGGTAACAAAGTCTGAGGCGGCCAGCAGTTCATCCAACGGCATGGACGTCGCCTTACGCTCGTCAAAATCCCGGCCCTCAATATAGGGGTCATAGGCCAGGACGCGCATACCGAACAACGTGCCGCACAGCTCAGCCATCCGGCGGCCCACATGGCCCAGGCCGATGATGCCGACGGTTTTGCCCTGAATATTGCTGCCGATGAAGTCATTGCGGCCAATGCCATCCTTGGCCCGCATAAACTGATCCGTCTCACCAATACGTTTTGACAAACCCAGCATGAACCCTAACGCATGTTCGGCCACCGCTTCGGCGTTGCCGCCCGCCTGATTGACCACGATGACACCGGCTGCGGAACAAGCATCCACATCGACCGGGTCAAAGCCCGCGCCCATGGAGGAGATCGCCAACAGATTGGGGCAGCGGGCCAGAAAATCAGCGCCGGCATGAAACTGGATCGGCAATTCATCCCGCGCTGCACGGATCTGATAGCCATGCACGGCGGACAACGCCTGCCAGTTTTCCGCATCACTGTCAGCCAATTGCAGGACATCGATGGTGATGGACGGATCACGGCCAAGAATTTCAGCAGTTACGGGATGGGCAAATTTCTCGAATACGGCGATACGTTTGTCTGCGTTGGACATAGGTGTCATTTACTCTCGTTCGTGCGGGACAATTTGTTCCAGTCATAGGGCAAAGGTTGTTTTGATGCAAAGCGGGCGATGGCGTCTGCGTGATAGTCACTATCAAAACAGACAGCCTGGGCGGAGGCCTCCATCTCTGCCATAGATCGATAATCCTGATGCAGGGATTGGTTGACCAAAGCCTTTGTCGCGGCTTGGGCGACTTTGGAGCCGACCGCCAGTCGGGCCGCCAGGGCACGGGCCTGATCCATCAAATCTTCGGGCTCATAAACGTCCATAACGATGCCCAATTCCTTGGCCTCGGCACCGCTAAAGGCCCGCGCTGTGCACATTAATTCCTTGGCCCGCTGGGCACCAACAATGCGTGGCAGGGTGTACAACATGGCCATATCGGGGATCAGACCAATGCGTCCGAACACCGAGCAAAATTGCGCCCGTGGTGTGGCAATGATGAAATCAGCAACCAAGGCCAGGGACATGCCCCCACCATAGGCCGGGCCATCCACGGCGCAGATGGTCGGGCAATCCAGATTATAGAGAACTTCAAACCAGATGTGGATATCAAGCACCCTGGCGCGCAGCTTATCCGCCTTGCCGATCCCCGCCGCCATAGCCTTGGTATCGCCACCCGCACAAAAGATGCCGCCAGCCCCTGTGATGATTAAGGCCCTGACATCATCGTTGCCGCGCACCTCGGCCACCAGGTCCTTAAAATCCTCCCGCAATTCCATGCTCAACGCATTACGGGAGTCCGGCCGGTTGATGGTGAATGTGGCAATGCCGTCCACGATTTCAAAGATGCTGTGTCGATAGCTCATAATTTTACGTCTCCTGCCCAAATTTGGGCTCAATAAAGCAGATAAGACAGGCGGCTGCTTTTCTTTTTCCTCCAGGAATGATTTAGTGGCAGCTCATATTCCCCAAAATTGAGGTTATTTTCGGTGACAGGCCCCCTCGCCGGCGTGCGCGTCGTAGAAATCACATCCGTTGTCCTTGGCCCCTTTGCAGCACAGATCCTTGGCGATCTGGGTGCCGACGTCATCAAGATCGAACCCCTAAGCGGCGATACCACGCGCCATATCGGACCGAACCGGAACCCGGCCATGGGGTCCATGTACCTAGGAATGAACAGGAACAAGCGCAGCGTTGTGCTGGATCTGAAAAAGCCAGGCGGACGCGCCGCCGCCCTGAAGTTGGCTGCAGGTGCTGATGTCTTGTTGCACAATTTGCGCCCCGGTGCCGCCAATCGTCTGGGCCTCAGCTATGGGGAGGTCAAAGCCGTCAATCCAAAGATCATTTATTGCGCCACCTACGGCTATCGCGCGGCGGGCCCTTATGCCGAGCACCCCGCCTATGACGACATTATTCAGGCCAAAAGCGCGGTGCCGGAGTTACAGCGCACAGCCCAGGGGGAGCCGTATTACATGCCCTCAGTCGTGGCGGACAAGACGACGTCTTTGGCTGTTGTGTACGCCATCAATGCGGCGTTGTTTTATCGCGAACGCAGTGGCGAAGGCCAGGCGATCGAGGTGCCTATGTTCGAGTCTATGGTCGCCTTCACGATGCCGGAGCATCTGTTCGGCCAGACGTTTGAGCCACCTATAGGCAGCGCGGGTTATGTACGGGTGTTGAGCCCGCACAGAAAACCCCAAAAGACCATGGACGGCTATATCGCTGTGCTGCCTCATACGGATGCCCATTGGCGCTATTTTCTGGGCATTGCGGGGCGCGATGATGTTTTAAACGATGAGCGTTTCTCAAACGTCGCGACCCGCACCCAGTTCATCGATGAACTATACGAGCAATTGGCCGATATCATTGCGGAACGGACAACAGAGGAATGGCTGGAATTGCTGGATCCGGCACAATTACCCCTGACCGCACTGAACACCCCGGATGAATTGATCGACGATCCGCAATTAAACGCGACAGGTTTTTGGCAGGAGGTGGACCACCCCAGCGAAGGCCGCGTGCGTATGCCCGACCAACCCATCGGCTTTTCGAAAAGTCCCGGCACCTATCGCCGCCACGCCCCCCGACTGGGTGAGCAAAGTATAGAGCTGTTGCGCGAGGCGGGATTGGACGAGTCTGAGATCGAGGCGTTGCTCAAGGACCGCGTCACAGTGGATGGCGCCTAATTTTCAGTCATACATATCGTGACGTTTTAACCAGGCCATGGAGTGTGGCAGGGCACTTTCATCCCGCCCTTTTGGGGTCAGGTCGAGGTATTGATAGGCGACGTTCATATTATCAAG
>JAPKBD010000056.1 GCA_028824965.1 Alphaproteobacteria bacterium
AGTTTTTCATCCACTAATCGGCGCACAGCATCCAGTAGCGGGTTGATATCGTCCTCATTCATGTCGACTCTCCTTTAGCATCAATGTGCACGTGGCCCGCTTCGTCGTCCAGTAAGCAGTCTTTCACGATATCTGCGAAAAAAAATTGGATTTGGGTCGTACGCTGCTCCGTTCGCGAGAATTTTTTAGCGCCGAACCCATAACCGCAAGGCAGCGCTTGACGCCAACCCTTTGGGGGTTTAATCAACCACCCGACCTAGAGCAATTCCAATCTCATGAGGACCGACCAGATACGTGGCGCATTCTCTAAGTGATCGGCTCTAAGTGATTGGAAAAATTGCTCTATATTTTAAGTGTTGCAGCATTTCCGAATTGGAAATGCTCTAGTGGCGGGTGTAGCTCAGTCGGTTAGAGCGCTAGATTGTGGATCTAGAGGTCGGGGGTTCAATTCCCCTCACTCGCCCCACTCTTCCTTCATAAAAATTTGAATTCGTCGGACCAGATATGCGTGCCACGGCAGGTTATCACCAGGGCATAAGCAATGGCCTATTTGGTCATATGTATTATTAATGTGTTTACCAATTAGTACTAATATATCTTATGCAATTAGGCATAAACACATGGAAACAACAAAAGACCGGCGACGCCCATTCGGGACAACATAACTGTCGCAATCGTAAATGAGGGCACCATCTTGGTTTTAGAGCATATCTGTGCTGACCAGTATCCGTACTCTGCCTTGGCCAAGCCACGGGCAGTGGTGCCACGTGTATCCGCCATCATACCTAACAATGCTTTCCGTTCCTGCGTCGCCGGCAGGTCCCGTTCCAGGGTAATCATTCTGGTGATTTCACTTACCAAGACGCCTGCCAAGGGGGCGGCGTCCTTCACCAGGATTTTTGTTGCGGGCTGTTCCTCAATGGTGTGGGCAATGCTCTCTACCTTTGCCTGTGCGGTACGAAACTCATCCAAGGTCGTCTTCATGTCGACCCAGACTTCGACATTCTTTGGGTTTGTCCAGTGGCCGGACAGTTTGTCCATATTACCGCGAACCCGATCAATATCGGCCCAAACTGCTGCCCGTTCCTTTTTGAAGCCTTCGTTGCCCGTCAGCATGTAGCCGCGCAGGGCTGCCAACGATGCATTGATATTGTTAACAAGGGCGCTACTGGCCGCTGCCGTGGGCGTGCGCAAATTAACAATGCGTTCGCCAACCGCACCGACCTTGTTGACTTCCCACAAAGTAAAAACAACAGCGCAACATGTTAGGACGACCATTAAGCCAAAACCGGCAATCAACCGGCCTTTGACCCTAAGTTTAAGCATCGACATAATATATTCCCCTTTTGAAACAGTCCCCAGTTTTCTCAGAAGAATTCAGCCCACCAACGCAGCCGGAATAAATCGGCAATTGTAAGCGCAATTCGGATCAAGCGGTCCAAGGCCATACCTTACGCATTAGATGTGCAGAATTCTCACGCACTGATGAAATACGGCAAAATTATTTACAAAAATTAAAAACGAAAAATAAGTTTAGCTAATTGTATTAAAAATCATTTTTTTATTTAAGTTTTTCTAATAATTATTTTATGTAATCCAGTTTTTTATATTTTATTCATAAGAACATCTATAATATATAGTATTATTTTATTTTTCTCATATTATTACTTATGTACAGGTAAATACCACCGTCTTATAACCAGGCATTACTTTTCGCAACCAAACATGGGAACCACAAACGATGCTGCCGACACCCCGGCGAATTCGTTGCGTAGGGCTTTTCGTTGAAAACCGTGGCATTGTGCTGCTCAACAGAATGCTAGCGCCACATCATTGCCGTGGTTTGCTGCCAGTCAAATATCTACACCAGTGACATATTTAGAAGCCGTTACGTGCCCTGGACTGCGCATAACAATGCACGAGCTAAAACTGGCTGAGGGACCAAGCGCGCCTTCAACAGGGATCGCCTATTGGTATGACAAATAAACTACGCCTTAAGCAGGCGGCGCACGGGTGCTGCGGCAGTGATTTTACCTCTGCCGCGATAGGCCTCGTGGTTTTGTTCTATGTCAGCCAATTTGTAGAGGTAATTGACCATTATTCCCGCGGCACCATCAAGGCCGTTGCGGGAGGTATCGCCGAGCCAGTTGATCCGCTCCAACCTCGCGCCATTGGAAAGATGAAAATTCTGCACCGGGTCCAGGGCGCGCCGGCCCCGCTTTTCTTCCAACAAATATCGCGCCGCCAAAGGCTCCACCACCGGGCGGATGGCGGCAATGGCGACCTTATCCTGGTGCCAATCACTACGCGCCAATAGATTGCGCAAAGCATCCCGGCCATTGGCAATGCCCGCGGCCTCTACCAAGGCGGTATCCAGGCTTTGATCCCACAGATCCAGGGGCGCGCCCTCATCCCGGCCCAATGTGGCCGTCAACCAGGCCCGGAAGCCCGGCACCGGCGACAGGGTGGCAAAGGTTTTCAGGTTCGGCAGTTCGCGGCGCAGTTCATCAACCACCCGCTTGATCAAAAAATCACCAAAGCTGACCTGGGCCAAACCTGCCTGGGCATTTGAGATGGAATAGAAAATCGCCGTATCCGCCTTGCCCGGGTCGCCTTCGGGGGCATGTTCGTCCAATAACACCTGAACGTTGTCCGCCATGCCGCTCACTAGGGCGACCTCAACAAAGATCAAAGGTTCGTCGGGCATGCGGGGATGGAAAAAGGCGAAACAACGGCGGTCACTATCCAAGCGGTTTTTTAGATCATCCCAGGAGCGGATTTCGTGCACCGCTTCGTACGCCATCAATTTTTCCAGCAAAGCAGCGGGCGCATCCCATGTAATCCGGCGTAGATCGAGGAAGCCAATATCGAACCAAGAAGTCAACAGCTCCCGCAAATCATCGTTCAGGGGTCGCAGGCTGGGTTCTTCACGCAGCAGGGACAATATTTCCGCCCGCATATCAACCAGGAATTTCACACCTTGCGGCAGGGCATTGAACTGGGTCAACAAAGCGACCCGCCGATGCACCAGGGCAGCGCGCAGCTCACATTCCGCCCGACCCGTATCAGTGCCCGGTTCTATTGCCTGCAAGGCTGCCATGGCTTTGTTAACCCGCTCCCGGTCAACACCATAATCTGTTGCCAGCAACAACAGAAAGCGTCGCCGACCTTCAGGCCTCAGCTCTAGATAGAAATGCCCCAGATCAGCCGCCCCGGCGCGCGCAGAGACGTCACCGCCCCGACGCTCCAGGCAATCTTCGATCCGTTGTTTCAGCTTTTCAATGCCAGATTCATTCAAATCAGCGCCGGGCGCGTCCGTATCAGAGGCACCAAACAGGGCACGCCGTAGGGGCGCCATGGTCCGATCGAAAAGGCTCTCTCTATGCAACATCACAAATCCACATATCCATCCAAGCGAACCATCACATAAGAAGCCTTACCATTCCGTTCAACCATTGAAACGACCGGCAACGGCCCAAACAGAAAACACTATCGCAGCTTGGCCAGCACCCCTGGCAATGCAGGGGCCAGATCCTCAGCCACCAGGCCCGGGCCGAAAGCAAGTGCTGCCGCACCATGTAACCAACAAGCAGCCGCCGCAGCCTCGAACGCGGGGACGCCCTGGGCCAATAGACCGGTGCACAATCCTGCCAGCACATCGCCGGATCCAGCTGTTGCCAGTTCTGGTGGGCCATTGGTGTTGATGATGGCGCGGCCATCAGGCGCTGCAATCACAGTGTCAGGGCCCTTCAATAACACCACGGCACCACATTCAGCTGCGGCGTGGCGAGTACGCTGCAGCTTGTCACCCGCATCGTCAAATAAACGACCGAATTCGCCGGCATGGGGCGTCAGAATGCAGTTATCATGCAGGTTACGGAACAGCCCCTTACGGGCCGCGCCTGATTTGGCAAAGGCTGTGATGGCATCCGCATCCAGTACCACCGCTTTGCTCAGCCCCAGGGCCGCCAGAACATTGTCGCGCAGCGCCTTTCCAATACCTGCACCCGGCCCCAGGCACACAGCATTGCGGCGCGGATCGGAAATCACACGGCGAAACCCCGGCGCATCTACCCAAGGGTCAATCATAATCGCGGTCAAGTGAGCGGCATTCTCGGCCACAGCCGATTTTGGTGAAGCAACGGTGACTAATCCCGCCCCCACACGCAGGGCCGCACCCGCTGCAAGGCGGGCGGCACCGGTTTTGCCCAACCCCCCGCTTAACACCACCGCATGGCCGCGGCTGTATTTATGGCCATCGGCACTTAAGGGCGGCCAGACAGGCAGCCACAGGGATGGCTGGTTGGACCAGGTTTGAGGCTGGATTTCGGACAGCACATCGTTGGGGATACCAATATCCACCACGGATAGATCGCCGCACAATCCCCGGCCCGGATACAGCAGATGGCCGCTTTTGGGACGAAAGAAGGTCACCGTCATTGCGGCCTGGGGGGCAAAGCCTAAAACCTGGCCACTGTCGCCCTGCACGCCCGATGGTACGTCGATGGCAATGATCGGCAGGGCGCGCTTTTCCGCCTCAACCAATACCGCCCTGGCAGGCTCTGTTACAGGACGGGTCAGTCCGGCACCAAAAATGGCATCAACGACGAGGTCCGCGCCGTCCAAAACATCTTCGTCCAACACAGCAACTTTGCCGCGCCAGCGCCGCGCCATAAGGGCGGCGTCGCCCTTCAATTTGGCTTTCTCGCCCAATAGGGCCAGATGGACCTTGGCACCGGCTTTCTTCAAAAGGCGGGCGATAACGAAACCGTCGCCGCCGTTATAGCCGGGACCACACAGGACCGCGACTGATCGCACGCCAAATCGCACCAGGATCGCTTCGGCACAGGCTTGCCCCGCCGCCTCCATCAATGCTTCGCCACAGATGCCCATACCCAGTGCCATTGCGGCCCGGTCAGCGTGATACATCTGCGCAACAGAAAGAACTTCGGTCATGGCGCGGCTACAGGTTGGGTTCCCGATCTATGGGACGGGCGGTTTCAAAGGCTTGGGCTGCACGCAAAACCAGATCTTCGCGAAAGCTGTCGGCAACGATCTGCAGGCCCACGGGCAGGCCGTCTTCGGTGAAGCCGCAGGGGATGGAACAAGCCGGTTGCTGGGTTAGATTGAAGGGAAAGCTAAACGGCGTCCAATCCATCCAAAAGGTATCATCCGGGTCGCTGCCGGGGGGTTGCAGACGGCCCACATTAAATGCCGGAACCGCCAAAGCAGGCGTCAGCAACAAATCATAAGTGCGATGAAATTCCCGCATATGCAGACACAGGGCCGAACGCCCCTCCATCGCCCGCATATAATCCAGGATCGAAAGTTCCGCACCCTCTGCGACGATCTGGGCGAATTCCGGTTCCAGCATGGCCATTTTTTCCGCCCCCAGGTGGGCAAAGGCACCAGCGGCACCGGCCCACCAATGGGTCTTGAACATCGCCTTGGGATTGGCAAAGCCAGGGTCCTGTCGTTCAACATGGGCACCAAGATCAGAGAACGCACTAACGGCATCTTCAACAATACGGGCGACTTCCGGGTCAACTTTGGCGTATCCCAGGTCGGGGCTGTAGGCGATACGCAGGCCGGCAATGCCGTCATCCAAACCATCGGTGAAATCCGTGCCCTGGTATAACAATGCGGTGTGGTCACGATCATCGGGTTCCGCCAACACATTCAGCATCAGGGCGGCATCGCGAACGGATCGGGTCATCGGCCCCACGTGCGATAGGGTGCGCATGGCGCTTTCGGGATAAACCGGCACCCGGCCATAGTTCGCCTTGATGCCGAAAACGCCGGTAAAAGACGACGGGATACGGATCGAACCGCCGCCGTCGGAGCCAACCGCAAGGGGCCCCATATAGGCCGCCAACGCAGCAGAGGCCCCGCCTGATGAACCGCCGGGTGTCTTGGCCAGGTTCCAGGGATTGCGGGTGATACCGCTTAGCGCGCTTTCCGTCAGGCCCTTCCAGCCCACCTCAGGCGTTGTGGTTTTGCCCAGCAGAACCGCGCCATGCTCCCGCAGACGGGCGACGCAGGGGGCGTCCTCCTCCCACGGCCCGGCTGGATCAACGGTCAAAGAGCCTTTCAGGGTCGGCCACCCTTTGGTCAGCACCAGGTCTTTGATAGTGGTGGGCACGCCATCCAGCAGGCCCATAGGCGCACCCTTAGCCCAGCGCGCCTCAGAGGCCCCCGCTGCGGCCATGGCACCTTCATCATCAATAATCATGAAGGCGTTGATCTTGTCGTTCTTATCGTGAATACGATCCAGCACCGCACGGGTCGCTTCCCGTGGTGAGAAGCTGCCGCTGCGATAGCCGGCCAGCAGATCAACCGCGCTCATCCGGATCAGATCCCGGCTCATATCCCGGCCCATATCACTGCTCATAAGGTATCCTCCATTCCGGACGTTTTTTATATCTAGCCCTTTGGGTGCCAGTTTTGGCTTTGTGCCCGGATTTGATCCATCTGTTGGAGGGACAATTTTCCGCGCAATTTATCGAAATACCAGGCCGCTAAATCCGGCTTTTGCACCGCCCCCAACAAGGCCCAGTAATAGGCCTTGGCCGGGTCTTTCTCCACGCCCTCACCCAACAGATACATCCGCGCCAGCATCAATTGAGCACTAGTGTTGCCCGCCTCCCCCGCCTGGCCGAATAAGTAAGCTGCTTGCGGCAGGTCCTGAACAACGCCGTCGCCGTTATAATAGACAAAGCCCAGGTTATATTTCGCGTTGTCCAAGCCTGCTTTTGCCGCAGCGCTAAACAAGGCGGATGCCTCGCTCGGACTATGGCGCACGCCCTGGCCGAAATAGTACAAATAGCCAAGGTTACGCATGGCCTTGGCGTTGCCTTTGTTGGCGGCCCGGCGCAAAAGATCTGCGCCCATGCCATAATCCTGGCTCACCCCCCGGCCTTGGATGTAAAGCTGGGCCAGGTTTCGCATGGCCTTGGCATTGCCCTGGTTCGCCGCGCGTCTGTACCAGGCGGCGGCGGCGGCAAAATCCTGATCAACAACGATGCCCCCTTCGAGATAGACCCCGACAACCCGTTGCGCTTCGGCATAGCCCTGTTCCGCCGCCTTGGCGAACCATTGATAGGCGACTTGTTGGTTACGTTCGACGCCGTGGCCCCGGTCATACATCAGGCCCAACCAATGTTGCGCCTCTGCCGAACCGGCATCTCCCCCACGCTGAAATCCATCAAATGCGGGTTTATATTGGTCGGCCTTATAGTAGGCATGGGCCCTGGATAAATCTACAGTCTGTGCAATCGCCGGTGCACAGGGCGACAACAATAGACCAATGGAAACGGCGACCGCCGCAACCAGCTTTACGTATGATAGTCGTGTAAACATGATGACACTTTACGTCCCCCCACCCACCGCGACAAGCTTACTGCTTGCCTCTATCACCCCACTCTGCCAGCCTATGGCAAAGATAATGTAGTGCTAATTACCCTGGGGAAGGCAGCCATGCGCGTCGTGATCGCCATGATGAAACACGAAACCAACACTTTTTCACCGGTGCCCACACCGATCGAACGCTTTGCCAAGGGTCAGCCGCTGCCATTTGAGGGCCGGGAGGTCTACGACGCCTTCAAGGGCACAGGCAGCGGCATTGGTGCCTATATTGATTTGGCAGAGGCCGCGGGCGCCGAAATGGTCTTTCCCATTGCTGCCAATGCGCCGCCGTCCGGGCCGGTGCATGATGAGGCTTATGAATATATCACCTCGCGCATATGTGCTGCGGTGGAGGCGGGTTGCGATGCAATTTTACTGGATCTGCATGGTGCCATGGTCACCCAAAGCACGGATGACGGTGAAGGTGCTTTATTGGCGCGCCTGCGGAAAATTGCCCCTGATGTGCCCATGGCTGTGACCCTGGATATGCACACAAATATGTACCCGGCCATTGCCGACAATGCGACGGTGATCGCGGGCTATCAAACCTATCCCCACATCGATAATTACGAGACGGCGGAACGTGCAGGCAAGCCTGTGTTTGCGATGTTGGCGGGCGCAGGCAAGCCATCTATGGCGTGGGGCAATCGACCCATGCTGCCCCATGTAATGCGCCAGGGGACCGCTAATTTCCCCAACAAGGACCTGCAGGATATGACCCGGCGGATGGAGGTGGACGGCGCATTGATCGCCACGCTGTTTGTGGGCTTCCCCCACGCCGACATCCACAATGCGGGACTATCGGCGGTGGTGGTGACGGACAACGACCCTGACCTGGCAGAGCGCTACCGCGATGAATTACTGGACTTCGCCTGGGCCCAGCGGGAGGCGTTCGTCTATGAGATCGAACCATTGGAACAATCCCTCGCCCGCGCCAAGGCAGCAACGAAAGGTCCGGTCGTCGTTTTGGATCATTACGACAACGCAGCCTCTGGCGGGACCATGGATACAATGGCGGTGCTGGGCGGCGTGCTTGATGCAGGTTTGGAAAATGTCGCCGTATTCGCCATTCATGATCCAGGCGCTGTAAGGGAGATGATTGCAGCAGGCATCGGGGCCCAGGTGACGGTCAATCTGGGCGGCAAGATCGATATGCCGTCTATCAATCGCAAGGGCGTGCCCCGCCTCGTCACTGGTACAGTCAAATTGATCTCCAACGGGCAATACAGGAACCGGGGCCCCATGGCCCAGGGCACCTTGCAGGACATGGGGCCGTCCGTGGTGCTGGATACGGGAGCGGTGGAAATCGTCGTGATTTCCCGCCATCAGGAACCCAATGACCTGAATTGCTTTTTAAGTATGGGGATCGACCCCTTGGAAAAACGCTATCTGATGCTGAAAAGCCGCATTCACTATCGTGCAGGCTTTGCCGACATCGCGACAGAGGTGATCGAATGCGCCGGCGTTGGGGTCTGCACGTCCGATTACGACATGTTGGACTTCAAGAATGTGCGCCGACCGATTTTTCCCCTCGATAAGATCAACGATCTAAATCCATAGGCCAATTCCATAGCCCAATTCCATAGACCGTAGGGAACAGAGAATATGCAAAGCGGAGAGATTGTTTTTACCGCCATGGATCGGGTCATTTTTGGCCAATCGGCCAAGAATGCGGTCGCGACAGAGGCTGAGCGCCTGGGAGCGGAACGGGTGTTCCTGTTGGTCAGCGGCACTTTGAACAGGGAAACAGACGCTGTTGACGAAATGGCGGCTGCACTAGGAACACGCTATGCCGGGCGCTGGGACGATATGCCGTCCCATTCCCCACGCGAAGCCGTGGTCGGTTGCGCCAATGCCGCACGGGAGGCGGGCTGTGACCTTCTCGTCAGCTTCGGCGGCGGCTCCGCCACAGACGGGGGCAAGGCAGTGACCATCTGCCTGCAACACAACATCACAGAGGCCGCAGGCCTGGAACCCTTCCGTACAATAGTGGATGGGAACGGTGATCGGTCCTTCCCCGACTATGACGCACCTGAAGTACGCCAGATCGTCGTCCCCACCACATTGTCGGGGGGAGAATTTAACGCCCGCGCAGGGGTTACCAACACGGTCGAAAAGCTAAAACAAAGCTATATCCACCCTGGCATCATTCCCCTGTCAGTGATCCTGGACCCTGCCGCGACCGTTCACACGCCGGAATGGCTGTGGCTGTCCACAGGTATCCGGGCCATGGATCATGCGGTGGAGACCTATTGTTCCCTGGATGCCAATGATTACACGGACGGTGCGGCCCTACAGGCCCTGAACTTGTTGAGCAAAGGCCTGCCGCGGGTGAAAGCGGACCCATCGGACTTAGAGGCCCGCCTGCAATGCCTGATGGGGGCCTGGATCTCCATGACCGGGATTGTCACCGGCACGCGGCTGGGCGCCAGCCACGCCATCGGACATATTTTGGGCGGTACGGCAAATGTGCCCCACGGCTATACCTCGTGTGTGATGCTGCCCTATGTGCTGGACTATAACGCGGCCATCAACTCCAACCGCCAGGCCGACATCGCCCGCGCCCTGGGTCAGCCAAACGCATCTGCCGGCGACGCATTGGATAAACTGATATCCGGCTTAGGCATGCCGCGCACCCTGCGGGACGTTGATATCACAGAGGATCAGCTGCCCCTGTTGGCTGAAAACTGCATGCTGGATTCCTGGACATATTCAAACCCACGGGAAATCCGCGCACCGGAACAAGTGATGGAGATTTTACGCGCCGCATTCTAGAGCAATTCCGATCAACTGTGAATCGCTTCGCGATTCTAAGTGATTGGAAAAATTGCTCGATTCTTAAGAGTCAGAGCATTTCCTCGTCGGAAATGCTCCAGAGACAAGGAAATCCGATCATGAGCAAGTATTTCGGTGAGGCCCACCGCGCCCTGCACAAACAATTTGATACTGTTGGAATGGCGGATGTCCTGGAAAACAAATTGATCGAACCGAATTTGGGTGACCGGGAAGCCGCCTTCATTTCATCATGCGATATGTTCTTTCTCTCCACCATCGATCCATCGGGCATGCCGACGGTATCCTACAAGGGTGGCGCGCCAGGTTTCGTGAAGGTGATTGATGATGCAACCCTCGCCTTCCCCTCTTATGACGGCAACGGCATGTTCTATTCCATGGGTAATATCGTCGGGCAAAACAAAGTGGGCCTGCTGTTTATCGACTTCACAACGCCCCGGCGTCTGCGCGTGCATGGAACCGCCAGCGTCAGTTCCGACGATCCGTTGCTGGCCGATTATCCGGAAGCGAACCTTGTTGTTCGTGTGACCATTGAAAATGCCTTTAAAAACTGCGCCCGCTATCTTCACAAATATGAAAATCATGGGGTTTCCGACTATGTCCCCCAGGCGGGCCGGGAAACACCCCTACCGGATTGGAAGCGCCTGAATTTTGCCCAGGACCTGCTGCCAAAAAGGGATCAGGGCAAGGCGGAAAAAGCTGGTGGCTTAATCTCGGAGGCCGATTATCGTGGGCATTTTTGGCGCGGCCTTGATTAGCGAACCGGAGCAGGCAAATCGATTCGAATTTCAGACTCACTTAGACCGGATTTGAGGCTGTGTTTGCCAAGTGTCTGCTTTCATCCCCCACCTTAGAATTTCCATAACAAATCCGCCAAGCTGATGATTTGCAAAGATATTTTGACATAATCAACAGTCACCTGTGGAAAGCCTGTGATGCATTTGTGTAATATTATTTCACTTATCCACAGATAATATGCCGTTTGTTACGAAAACGTCTTGTTTCCCGCAGCATCATGATCCACCATTTAATCAGTGGTTACGAGGGATGACTTTCCAGCCTTCAAAAGCAGGAAATTCAAAAGCCGGGACCGCTGCGGGATACCAAGACCCTTTTGCTTCGATGAACCTATGGTTTGCTGAGGCCACTGGATACCGCGTTTACCACTCCTTCGGGACGGCTTTTCGTGGATAGTATTTCGGGATCGGGACCCTTCGAAACGGCTTTCGGGCTGGCTCGTTCGGGGAAGGATCGAACGACCAAGGCATCTATCGATGGCTGGGTCAGCTGGAAAGGCGGCACGTTTTCGGACGAACCACCGGACCGGCAACCGCGACAGGGCGCTTTCGGGCGAACACTTTCGAGTGGTCGCTTTTGGGCAACCGGGTGCGGGGCCAAAGTGCCACGGCATTAATCTTCGGATTGACGCAGAGGCGCAGGCCAAACCGGCGGAAGCAGCCTTCGGGCAGTTTCGGTTGGTGGATTGGACAGCAGCCATTGCGATACTCCGGGCGCAAGCTCATGGGTGACAAAGCGGACGGCAGAACAATCCAAACGGCAGCGGGTATCTTGGGATGCCGGTGAGCCGGGGTTGCCCATCCCTCGGGATGGTTCGTTGGAATGGTCCTTCGGGATGGTTCTTCGGAACGCTTCTTCGGAATGGCAGCTTGGATCAAAGCGGTTGCGCTATCTTCGGGTAGTCCAAATGCCAAGGTCCGCTGGATGGATAGGTCGCCTTTGGGAGGCTTCGAGATTTGGCAAACGGTGCGCGGTGTCCTTCGGGGCGCAACGGATCGGTCAGTGGGAAAGATCGCCGGGTTCACCCAAGCAATTGGGTTCGCTCAGAGGTCGGACAGGCTGGCAACCTGGTCGAGGCGTCAAGCGGGTTTAACCCGTGGGTGTGTCTGGATTGGTTGGACGGAACTGTTATGGCGGCGCGCCTTCGGGTCCGCGGCGGTTTCAGAGAGGTCCATGCAGTAAGGCGACTACGGTATGTGACCCTTCGGGGTGATGTTCCATAGAAACCGATCTGCTGGAGCAGCAGCTCCCTTTATGAGGGTTTGTCGATCAAGGTTTTCGGATTTTGGTTTTTGGGCACCGCCTTTAGACTAGGGCTTTCGGGCCATCGTTTTCGGGCAGCACATTTAGGGAAGGTTGGACTCCGTGAACCGGCAGCCCTTCGGGGTTTGAGGGCTTCGGCCTTCAGAGACTTCAGCCTTCACGGGCTTAAGCATCACTGGTTCCGAGGCGTCAGGCGTGTCCTTCGGGGCACATTGCTAGGACCCTGCGTCCAATGCACCTGACGCCTCTCTTTTTGTCTGGAGGCTCGCAACTGCTGAAACATTGTCGCAACACTACGGCAAGCGCATCGTTAAATCACGCCGATAGGCGTCTCAATCAAACCCGCGCCGAACGTAGCAACATGTCTTTGCAACAGCCTATACAGTCTACGAACCTGCCATCCAGGCTTCTTTGTCAAAGGCCACGTTGTCGCCGAAATAATGCACTGCGGCCTCCAGCTTATCCATGTCTTCGATGCGATAGATGCGTTTCGAACCCGCAATCCGTTCGACCACATCCTGCTCATTAACCCAGTCATCGCAGGTTTGCAGGGTGCTTTGGCGTTGGACCACGTCCCAGATATAATAGTGGTGCGGCACCACGATGCGGGGCTGCAAACGGTCCACGATGGCCTGGACATGTTTATGACCCATAACGTGTTGGGAGGCATCGACGGGCAGCAGCGCGATGTCTATATGACCCAGGGCCTTCCAGATGTCGTCGGGCGGGTTATGGCGGTTATCGCCCCAATGGACAATGCGCATGCCCCCCGTCTCCACCACAATCAGGCAATGATCCCATGATCGGGGATTATTTGGTGGCTCCACATCCGTACCTTGGAAATGTTTGTGGACCTTTTTGAAGTCGTAGATGGCACAGGAACTATCCACCGCATGCTTGTCCGCCAGGCCATAGATGGTCATATCGCCGAACGTATACATCCCGATCAAGCGGTCGAGGAGCACATGGGCGTCCAGGCGATGCAGGGCATCATGGTCGAAATGGGCATGGGTGGAACAGCCGATATCCACCGCCGTTATGGGGAAATCCTTGAAGTACCAATCCCACGTGCGGGATGGATGATTGCGCCACGGATCGATCATCACACTGACGCCTTTGGGTGAGGTAATGCGAAAGGCGGAGCTGCCAAAGAACGCCACTTCAACCGGCCCGTCTTTATTTGGTGAAGTATCAGCTTGCAGATCAATCATCCGGTTATGATTGGTGGTCATCTGCCAGACGTTCAGGCCTGTGTCCTTATCGGTCATAGGAATAACTCCATCATAGCAATAGGGGGGCCAAATGTTTGCAATGATGCTGGCTGTCGCCGTGTTGTTGTTCGCACCACAGGGCCCGGCGGCGATACAGCTGGGCATCACATTCGTACGTGAAGCCAAAGGCACCATGAAATTGAATGGCACGATCAGAGGCAAAGGCGAAAGCGTCCGCTGCCTGGGCCTTGGCCATGCGCACGGCAATCTCCGCCCGGCCGCCCCGATCCCTGGGCTCCCCGCCAAAATCAAACACAGTCGCGGCGTGATAGAGGTGGGAGCGCGCCGCCTCTAACCCGGTCAGGGCATCGACCATGGGGTGTTTCAGGGCCTGATACGCCCCGATGAAATGATCGAACTGCCGCCGTGTCGTTAGATACTCCAGGGTCACGTTGATGACCCCCACCGTCCCGCCACACATCTCCGCTGCGTACAACAGACAGGCGGCCAGATGCAGGCTTTTCAAACTCGCCGCAATGTCACCACCCCGCAACAGATTGTCGCGAGAAACCGAAACGCCGTCCAGATCCATCCCATAGCTGCGCCGCGTCTCATCGATCACAATTTCCTGGCGCAGGGCATCGCTGGGCAGGTCGGACGCTTCCAGCAAGATCAACGCCGGCGCGCCATCCAGGGCAACGGATACAACGAACAGATCAGCCATGGCCGCATCCGTGACGAAGGTCTTGCCACCGCTCAAATCCAGGCGGTCCCCCACAAGCGTCGCCGTGCAGGTCAGATTGGACAGATCCCAATCACCATGCGCCTCGCTCAAAGCCAGGGCAGCAACTGTGCCGCCCGCCAGCTGAGGCAACCATTGGGATTTTTGCTCAGCATCGCCCGTAGCCAAAATGACTTGTGCTGCAAGGGTGGTGGAAATCAGGGGGGAGGCGAAGAGATTGCGGCCCATAGGTTCCACAATACTGACCACTTCGCCCAGGCCAAGGCCGCTGCCGCCATATTCCTCCGGTATCGCGACACCCAACCAGCCCAGGTCAGCGATTTCGGCCCACAAATCGGCCTCGATAGATCCTGCAGCCGTCATCTGCTGGCGCACATTGGCAATAGGGGATTTATTGGCCGAAAAGGTCTGGGCGATTTCCATCAATTGGCCCTGTTCGTCGGTGAACAGAATGTCCGCTTGTTCTGATTGTTCGCTTTGCTCTGGCATGATGGCTACTCTCTACTCAGACTTCGGCAGGCCCAAAACCCGCTCACCTACAATATTCTTCTGCACTTGGCTGGTGCCGCCGCCAATGGTGCCCGAGAAGGCATTTAGATAGCCCCGTTGCCACCGGCCGCCATCAATCGCCGCCTCATCGCCCACATAGCGGGAGGCGTTGGCCCCTTGCAGACTGATCGCGAATTGGTTCAAACGCCGCCGCCATTCGGAATTCGTCAGCTTCCGCGCCATAGAAATCGCGCCGGGCCATTCAGGCGCCAGGCCGGGAATTTTATCCCGCTGGTTGTTCAGGTCCAGGCCACGTTCTTCCATCAGAAACGAAACCAATTTGTCCCGCACAATTGGGTCTTCGATTGCCGGTCGGCCATCGCGCATAGCGTGGCGGGCCAGCGCCACCACCTCCCTGGTGGAGACCTGCATGGAATGGACACCACCGGCCTGGCCGCCACTGACCGCACGCTCAAACGTCAGGGTTTTCATGGCCACCTGCCAACCCTTACCTTCTTCACCGATCAGGCAGCTATCAGACACCCGGGCGTTATCAAAAAACGTTTGGGTAAAACCAAATTCGCCGGTCAATTTCTTAATGGGCACAGGATCAATGCCCGGGATCTTCATGGGGATGAGGAAATAGCTCAACCCATCGTACTTAGTATTGGTCTCTGTATTGCTGCGCGCCAGCAGGATCATGAAATCCGCATATGATCCCAACGAGGTCCAGATTTTGGAGCCATTGAGGACGAATTCATCGCCATCACGCACCGCACGCAATTGGGCATTCCCCAGATCCGATCCATGGTCAGGCTCCGAGAACCCTTGGCACCAAATGTCTTCAGCGCTGAGGATCCGTTTGATATAGGCCTCTCTTTGTGCGTCAGAGCCCATATTCAAGATCAACGGCCCGGCCCAGCTCAAGCCGATGGTGTTGGTCATGAAGGGGACTTTTTGAGCCACCATTTCCGCCGTCGCGATATCCTGGAAGGCCTGATCCCGGCCGCCGCCGCCATATTCCGTTGGCCACGCCATGCCAAGGTAACCTGCCTCGTAGACTTTACGCTGCCAGGTGCGCAGGAAATCGAACTGCTGGTCCGTGCCCACCTCCATAAAGCTTTGCGGCAACAAAAAACCTGGGTCAGCAGGTTTGTTTTCCGTGAACCAAGCCGACACTTCAGCTTGAAATTCGACCTCTTCCTGGGTGGAGATACTCATCCGACTTAACCTTTAAATTCGGAAATCAAGCTGGCGTGCGAATGCCGGAAAAGGCGGCGACTTTCCACTGCCCCTCTCGCTTTTGCAGAATGTAGAACGCGCCGACATTTTCGATGGCGCTGTTGTCTTCCCGCCGGCGGGTCGCGGTGACCAAAACGTGGGCCTTGGTCTCTTCCACATGGACGACGTTATAATCGCTATCGCCATGATGAAAGCCCGTGGCCGCCCGCAGTTTTGCCGGGTCGAACGGATAACGCTCCCGCATCTGCACATCATCCTCGGTGATATAGGCAACGGGCAGATGCACCAGCTCCTGGATATCATCACGGGTCCCGACCTCGATGGCCTCTTGATACTTGTCCAACAGCACCATCACCTCGGCTACCAGTTCTTCACGTCTCGACATCCAACAGCACTCCTCAAATTACACGGTCTGTTGATGAGGATAACCGCGGCTCGTCTGTTTGACCATGCACGCCATTCAAATCCGCAAACAAGAATGTTAAGAAACTAGATATAGACGCCGTTGCACAGGCTCGCCACGGGGGGTACAAGGGTGGCGAAATTATTCGTCGATGATCGGATCATTCGGCGCAGGACTTTGACACGCATTATTTTTGATACAAACGGTATCTAATCCGGAAGGAATTACAAATGGCACGGAACAAAATCGCACTGATCGGCGGCGGTAATATTGGTGGCACTTTGGCCCATTTGGCCGGCCTAAAGGAACTCGGCGATGTGGTCATGTTCGACATCGTCGACGGCCTACCCCAAGGCAAGACCTTGGATCTGGGCCAGGCGGCACCTGTTGAAGGTTATAACAGTGCGCTATCGGGCACCAATTCCTACAAGGCCATCAAGGGCGCCGATGTTATCATCGTCACCGCAGGTGTCGCGCGCAAGCCTGGCATGAGCCGGGATGACCTGCTGGGTATCAACATCAAGGTCATGCAACAGGTTGGTGAGGGCATCAAGAAATATGCTCCAAACGCCTTTGTCATCTGCATCACCAATCCCCTGGATGCCATGGTCTGGGTGCTGCGCGAAATCTGCGGCTTGCCGGCACACAAGATTGTTGGCATGGCCGGCGTGCTGGACAGCGCGCGGTTCCGTTATTTCCTGGCCGAGGAATTCGGTGTTTCCGTACAAGACGTCACCGCCTTTGTCATGGGCGGCCATGGCGATACAATGGTGCCCCTGGCGCGGTATTCGACCGTTGCCGGCATTCCCCTGCCCGATCTGATCAAGATGGGCTGGACCACCAAGGAACGCCTGGACAAGATCATCCAGCGCACCCG
>JAPKBD010000398.1 GCA_028824965.1 Alphaproteobacteria bacterium
CACAAACCTGGCTATGGTTAGCCTTCTTTGCCTCCTTTGCCGTCAAGATGCCTATGTGGCCGGTGCATACCTGGCTGCCCGATGCCCATGTTGAGGCACCCACCGCAGGCTCTGTCATTCTGGCGGGCGTATTGTTGAAAATGGGCGGTTACGGCTTCCTGCGTTTCTCATTACCCATGCTGCCCCTGGCATCAGAGCAATTCGTGCCATTAATCTTCACCCTGTCCGTGGTGGCGATCATTTACACCTCCCTGGTCGCCCTGGTGCAGGAGGATATGAAAAAACTGATCGCCTATTCCTCCGTGGCGCATATGGGCTTTGTGACCATCGGTATTTTCACCTTCAACACCCAAGGCATCGAAGGCGCCATCTTCCTGATGCTCAGCCACGGCATCGTCTCCGCCGCGTTGTTCCTCTGTGTCGGTGTGATCTATGACCGCATTCATTCACGAGAGATCAGCCGTTATGGCGGCTTAGTCAATCGCATGCCGGTCTATGCCGTCACTTTCATGATTTTCATGCTGGCTTCTGTCGGTTTGCCGGGAACTGCGGGTTTTGTCGGCGAAATCTTAGTCTTGGTCGGCGTTTATCAGGTCAATACCTGGGTTGCCGCCCTGGCCAGCCTGGGCGTCATACTGGGTGCTGCATATATGTTATGGCTGTATCGACGTACGGTGTTTGGCACCATCGACAAGGATGATTTGAAACAGATCCTGGACATGGACAAGCGGGAGATTGCGTTTTTTGCGCCCCTGGTCGTCCTGGCAATTGTCATGGGCGTTTATCCGGGTCCGTTCCTGGACGTTATGCATGTTTCTGTCGATCATTTGATCCAGCAGTATCAAACAGCGATCCAGGCGGCGGCGGATGGTTCGGTTGGGGCACACGTCTCTGCCCAGCTGGCGACGAAATAGGGATAGGTAGGTAAGCGGGCCCATGGTCAACCCACACGATTACGCTGCGGCGGCACCGGAAATCTTCCTCGCCATTTCTTCAATGGTGCTTTTGATGATCGGTGTCTTTCGCGGCAACGAGTCCACCAAAATGGTCAGCTGGCTGGCCGTTGCAGCATTTGTTGTGACCTTGTTGTTGATCATCAAGGCACCTGCGGAAAGCACCGTCAGTTTTGCCGGCATGTACGTGGCCGACAGCTTCACCGCCTTTGTCAAAATCATGGTGCTCATCGCTTCGGGTGCCGGTTTAATTATGTCCCTCGGCTATATCCGTGAAGAAGGCATGGAACGGTTCGAATATCCCGTACTGTTCGTCCTGGCCACATTGGGTATGCTGATGATGGTCTCGGCCAATGATCTGATGTCCCTGTACATGGGCATAGAATTGCAAAGCCTGGCGCTATACGTGATTGCCGCCTTCAAACGGGATAGTCTGCGCTCAACCGAGGCCGGTTTGAAATATTTCGTCCTGGGCGCTTTGTCATCGGGCATGTTGTTATACGGCTGCTCCTTGATCTATGGCTTCACGGGTGCCACATCGTTTACCGCAATTGCTGCTGCCATGCAGGGCCAGGAACATGCCTCCATCGGCCTTATCGTTGGTATCGTCTTTCTGTGTGCAGGCTTGGCGTTTAAGGTATCCGCCGTGCCCTTCCATATGTGGACGCCGGATGTCTATGAAGGCGCGCCGACGCCGGTTACCGCATTTTTCGCCGTTGCCCCAAAAATCGCCGCCATCGCCTTATTCATGCGGGCCCTGATCGTGCCTTTCGTAGCCATCAGTGCTGATTGGCAACAAATCATCGTCGTTATCTCCGTTGCGTCGATGTTGCTGGGTGCCTTTGCCGCGATTTGGCAGACCAACATCAAACGTCTGATGGCCTATTCTTCTATCGGTCACGTGGGCTTTGCCTTGATCGGCCTGGCGTCGGGCAGTGCTGAGGGTGTGCGCGGCGTCCTGGTCTATCTGGCTATCTATGTGGCCATGAACCTCGGCACCTTCGCATGCATCCTGTGTATGCGGCGGAAGACGGGTATGGTTGAAGATATTTCCGATTTGTCGGGCCTTTCCAAAACCAATCCGCTGATGGCACTGGCCCTGGCAATCTTTATGTTCTCCATGGCCGGGATCCCGCCACTCGGCGGCTTTTTTGGCAAGTTCTACGTTTTTGTCGCCGCTGTGAATGCGGAACTTTACGCTTTGGCGGTTATTGGCGTTCTGGCCAGTGTTGTAGGCGCTTTCTATTACCTGCGCATCATCAAGATAATGTATTTCGACGAAGCAGCGGAACCTTTTGAAGGGCCTATGTCCGTGGAAATGCGGGCAATTATCGGCGTTTGCAGTGTCTTTGTGGTTTTCTTCGCCTTCTACACAGCACCATTTATTGCCCAAGCCGAAATTGCCGCTGCCGCCCTCATACCCTGAATTTGGTGACGTGAGCCCAAACCCGACGCCAGACATACCCCAGCTGCCAGGGTTTTTTCACGTCCATTACATGGACACAGTGACATCAACAAATGATGTCGCCAAGGATAAGGCGCGCTCGGGCGCGCGCCCGGGCACCCTAATTGTTGCGGAACAGCAAAATGCCGGGCGCGGGCGCATGGGCCGGGAATGGACTTCCAAACCCGGTAATTTGTATATGTCATTGTTGTTGCGCCCCCAAGGCACTGCCGGAGATGTGGCGCAGATTTCATTCCTGGCGGCCCTGGCCCTTTCAGATGCTATTGTCCTGATCGCACCGGACCTGAAACCACAGCATAAATGGCCCAACGATGTTTTGATCGAGGGGGCAAAATTATCAGGTATATTGCTTGAATCCTCTGCGCGTGTGGGAGGTGGCGTTGAATGGTTGGTCCTTGGTCTTGGCGTCAATGTGGCGCACCACCCAACGGACGCAGGGCAGGCGACAACATCCCTGCATGCCCTTGGTGCCACAGGTGACCAGGGCGCCAGTAATTGCACACCGCAGACATTGCTGGCCGTATTGGCGCCAAGATTGCTTTATTGGCTCAGCGAATGGCAGGAACATGGCTTTGCACCCTTGCGCCAGGCTTGGCTGAAACGGGCAAAAGGTCTAAATGGCCCTATTCGGGTTAGGGTTGGCAAAGAAGAATTTACCGGCACCTTCCGGGATTTGGATGGTAATGGTAACCTGATTGTTGAATTGCCCGGCGGCACCATGCGTTCCATCGCCGCCGGTGAAATTTTCCTGCCGCAGAATTAGGGGTTGCACCGATGTTGCTCGCCATCAACGCCAACAACACGAACATCAAATTCTCATTGTACGATGGCGGCAGGGCTGTCGGGGAATGGCGTCAACATACCTCTGCCACACGGACCGCGGATGAACATGCGGTTTGGTTGACGCAACTGTTCGAATTGAACGGCTTTGACCGCAAATTGGTCACGGATGCAATAATTGCCACCACAGTGCCTCAGGCATTGTTCAATCTCCGCCGTTTATGTAGTTACTATTTC
>JAPKBD010000399.1 GCA_028824965.1 Alphaproteobacteria bacterium
CCCGAATTCCTCGACAAATCAAACCAGGCATGCGTTTTTCAGCAGCCTGCTAGAGAGAGGATCACGACCATGAGCTTGAAACAAAAAATATCCAAAATCATGGTCGCCAATCGGGGTGAGATTGCGATCCGGGTCCTGCGCGCGGCCAACGAATTGGGTTTGCGGACAGTGGCCGTCTACGCCGAAGAAGACAAGCTGGCCCTGCATCGATTTAAGGCGGATGAAACCTATCAAGTCGGTGCCGGTCTGGGCGCGATCAGGGCCTATCTTTCGATTGAGGAAATGATCCGCGTGGCACTTGAAGCCGGCGTTGATGCCATTCATCCCGGTTACGGCTTCTTATCTGAGAACCCTGATTTCGCCGATGCCTGCACCAAAGCCGGCATTATCTTTATCGGTCCAACCTCGCAGATTATGCGACGCCTGGGCAACAAAGTATCAGCCAGGGAGGTCGCTGTGCAGGCGGGCACGCCGGTGATGCCGGCCACAGGACCCTTGCCAACCGATGCCGCTGAGATAAAGCGCCAAGCGGAAGCGGTCGGCTATCCCCTGATGCTAAAGGCATCGTGGGGCGGTGGTGGCCGGGGTATGCGGGTCATCGAAAGCGAGACTAAGTTGTTGGAGGAGGTGGAGGCCGGACGCCGTGAAGCCGGTGCTGCCTTTGGCAATGACGAGGTTTATTTGGAAAAGCTAGTGCGCCGGGCCTTGCATGTGGAAGTGCAGTTGCTGGGCGATCACCATGGCAACATCGTGCATTTGTTTGAGCGTGATTGCACGGTACAGCGGCGCAATCAAAAGGTGGTGGAGCGCGCGCCCGCGCCTTTCCTTGATGATGCCCGCCGCGATGAATTATGTCAGGCCGCCCTGCGCCTGGCCCGGCAATCGGGCTATGTGAACGCGGGTACGGCAGAATTCCTGATGGATGCCGACAGCGGAAAATTTTACTTTATCGAAGTGAATCCCCGCATTCAGGTGGAGCACACGGTGACGGAGGAAGTCACCGGCATCGATATCGTCAAGGCGCAGATCCGTATCGCCGCCGGTGCCCGTATTGGCGATGTGGAAGCCTCCGGCGTACCGGCCCAGGAAGATATCCACCTGCGCGGCCATGCCCTGCAGTGCCGGGTTACGACGGAAGACCCGGAAGAAAATTTCATCCCCGACTATGGCCGCATCACCGCCTATCGCGGCGCGAACGGTTTCGGCATTCGCCTGGATGGGGGCACTGCCTATTCCGGCGCTGTCATCACCCGCTATTACGACAGCCTGTTGGAAAAAGTCACTGCCTGGGCCCCCACGCCGGGTGAAGCTATCGCGCGCATGGACCGGGCCCTGCGCGAATTCCGAATTCGGGGCGTCACCACAAACCTGACGTTTGTTGAAGGCTTGATCAATCACCCGGACTTTAAAACGGCGAACTACACCACGCGTTTTATTGATGACACGCCGGAGCTATTTAAGCTGAGCCATCGCAGGGATAGGGCTACGCGTTTGCTACGCTTCATTGCCGATGTCACCATCAACGGCAATGGAGAGGTTGCGGGCCGGCCTAAGCCCACCACGTCAAGGGTGCCAAAGGTGCCGGCGCGATTGGTTGCAGCGGTACCAAAAGGCACCAAAGATTTACTGGACGAACTGGGACCGGAAAAATTCAGTGCCTGGATGTTAAGCCAGGACCGGCTGTTGGTGACCGATACCACCATGCGTGATGCCCACCAATCCTTGCTGGCGACGCGTATGCGCAGTTATGACATCGTTCAGGTGGCAGATGCCTACGCGCATAATCTACCGCAACTATTTTCCCTGGAATGCTGGGGCGGGGCGACTTTCGATGTAGCCATGCGGTTTTTGAACGAAAGCCCGTGGGACCGTTTGCGCCAAGTAAGAGCCAAGGTGCCGAATATTCTATTGCAGATGTTATTGCGCGGAGCCAACGGCGTTGGCTACACCACCTATCCCGACAACGTGGTGCAGGCATTCGTTAAGCAGGCCGCCACCTCCGGCGTTGATCTGTTCCGGGTGTTCGACAGCCTGAACTGGGTTGAGAATATGCGCGTCGCCATGGATGCCGTGCTCGAGAGCGGCAAACTGTTGGAAGGCACCATCTGTTATACCGGCGATCTGCATGACCCGGCCCGCACGAAATACGATCTGAAATACTACGTCGATATGGCGCGGGAGCTGACGGCTGCGGGCAGCCACATTATCGGCCTGAAGGATATGGCCGGGCTGGCCAAGCCCGATGCCATTACGACGTTGGTACGGGTGTTGAAGGAGGAAACCGGCCTGCCGGTGCATTTCCACACCCATGATACCTCCGGCATATCAGCGGCCAGCGTTCTGGCGGCATCCGCGGCCGGTGTGGATGCAGTTGACCTGGCCATGGACAGCTTGTCCGGTTTGACATCCCAACCCAATCTGGGATCAGTCGTGGGGGCCTTGCGGGGCCGAGACCGTGATCCTGGTATTGATGCCGGGCAAATCCGGGCATTTTCGGACTATTGGGAAGGGGTGCGGGCGCAATACGCTGCCTTTGAAAGCGACCTTCGATTTGGCGCGTCCGAGGTCTATCTCCACGAAATGCCTGGCGGGCAGTTCACCAACCTAAAGGAACAAGCGCGCTCCCTGGGGTTGGAGGAACGCTGGCACGAAGTCGCCCGCGCCTATGCGGACGTCAATGACATGCTGGGGGATATCGTCAAGGTCACGCCATCGTCTAAGATGGTAGGCGATATGGCCTTGATGATGGTCAGCGCCGATATCAGCCGGGAAGCGGTGGAGGATCCGGACAAGGAAATTGCTTTTCCGGACTCCGTACGTTCGTTCTTCAGGGGTGAATTGGGTCAGCCGCCAGGGGGCTTTCCCATTGCCTTGCAAAAGAAGGTTCTAGCGGGTGAGGTGGCAATGACGGATCGCCCCGGTGCTAACGTGCCGGCGGCTGATCTGGATGCCTTGCGAAAAGAGGCAGAGAAAAAGGTCGCCCGCCGCATGACGGATGAGGAATTTAACGCCTATCTTATGTACCCGGATGTCTTCACCACTTACGCCGCCCACCGCCGGGAATATGGCCCCGTGGATGTCCTGCCCACCAATACGTTTTTCTATGGCATGCAACCCGATGAAGAGATTTCTGTGGAGTTGGAGGCGGGCAAAACTTTGGTTATCCGCTATCAGGCTATGGGAGAGACGGACGAGGACGGCTTTGTGAAGGTGTTTTTTGAACTGAACGGCCAGCCCCGTACCATCCGCGTTCCAAACCGGGAAGCCGCCGCCTCGGTTGAGCGCCACCCACAGGCCGAAGACGGCAACCCCGATCACGTCGCAGCCCCCATGCCCGGCGTCATCGGCACAATCGCCGTCACCCAGGGGCAGGAGGTGGAGAGTGGCGATCTGCTTTTGAACATCGAAGCCATGA
>JAPKBD010000400.1 GCA_028824965.1 Alphaproteobacteria bacterium
GTTTTCTGGCCCTGTCATTGGGTACGGTAGAGGCGGGGTTGGGAAAAATCACCCCATCCATGGATGGGGCGTCGCGCAGCCTGGGCCGGGGTGCTTTGGGCACCATGTACCGCATCCACCTGCCCTTGATGCGGGGTTCTGTTTTAACGGCTGTATTGCTGGTCTTTGTGGATTGCATGAAAGAGCTGCCCATGACCATTATCCTGCGGCCGTTCAATTTTCAGACCCTGGCCACCTTTGTGCATCAATATGCATCGGACGAACAATTGGGTGAAGCGGCCTTGGCGGCCTTGTCCATTGTCGGCGTCGGCATATTGCCCGTGATTTTGTTAAGCCTGGTGATCGCGAAATCGCGTCCGGGTGAGGATTTGTAGCGCTATGCAGGGATTGCATATCCACGGCATCCATCATGCCTATGGTGATACGGACGTATTGAACAACGTCTCGTTGACCGTGCCGGCGGGCGAACTGGTCTGCCTGCTGGGGCCGTCGGGTTGTGGCAAGACCACGTTGTTGCGCATTGCCGCCGGCTTGGAAAAGCTGCAGGCGGGCAGCATCTCCATCGATGAAACCGTTGTCGCCGAACCGGGGTCGGAGCTGCCACCCGAAGACCGTAAAATCGGTTTCATGTTTCAGGATTATGCCTTGTTTCCCCATTTGACCATTCGCGCGAATGTCAGCTTTGGCCTGTTTCGCCAATCGAAACAGGCGGCTGATGCCCGCGCTATGGAGATGCTGGAACAGGTCGGCCTGACCCGGCACGCCGACGATTATCCACATATGCTGTCGGGCGGGCAGCAACAACGCGTTGCCCTGGCACGTGCCCTGGCACCGGCACCGCGCCTGGTGTTGCTGGATGAACCGTTTTCGGGCCTGGACAGCACCATGCGCGCCCGCATCCGTCAGGAAACCCTGACCATGTTGAAACAGACCAACGTGGCCACCCTGATGGTCACCCATGATCCGCGGGAAGCCATGTTCATGTCGGACCGGATCAAGGTCATGGGGGCGAATGGCCAGGTCCTGCAATCGGGTCGCCCGGTGGATATTTATTACAAGCCCGTGGATGAATATGTCGCCCGCCTGTTCGGCCCGGTGAATATCATCGAAGGGCCGGTCACGGACGGGAAGGTCGAAACATCGTTCGGCCCCGTGATCAGTGATGAGATCCCGGACGGTGAGATCATGCGCGTGTTGATCAGGCTCGAAGGGCTTTCCCTGCACAACAGTTCGGCACGGAAAGGCGATATTCCCGTCGATGTTTTATCGGCGCATTTGCTGGGCGATAGCTCCATCGTTCATATTCGTATGCGCGAAGGTGCCAACAAAGGCGTAGAATACCGGGCCCGTGTCCAAGGCTCGTTCGATCCCGCTGCCAACGGGCAGCTTTGGGCCCGCGTGGACCCGCGTTGTATTTTCCAGTATCCTGATACCGAAGACGGGCGCTGAAGCCGTCCCGGTCGCCCGCGTGGGTAAGCTCCAAGGAGGAGATGAAATGGTTCAGATATCACCGTCGTTTAAAATTGAGTCAGAAACCATTGATGAAGATCATCGCCATTTGGTGGAGATCATCAACGAGATTACTAAGGCCATTGATGATGGTCAGCCCCAGGAGTGCGCCCGCCTGGTGCCTGACTTCGTCGCCTTCTCCAAACAGCATTTCGACCGGGAAGAGGCATTGCTGGCCGGATTATCCTACCCCCTGTTGGAAAAGCATCGTCGCCATCACATCAGCCTGGATGACAAGCTGCAAACCATGTTGAACCTTGCCGCGCGCGTGGTGGATCATCCCCCCGCACGGGACAGTCTGCGCAAAGAGCTGGTGTTTTTCCTGCTTGATGATGTGATCAACGAGGATTTGAATTTTAAAAAATTCCTGGCTGAGGTCGAAACCGGCGCACCAAATGATACGGGTGCTTCTGGGCCGGATAAATAGTTTCGTGCTGTTGAGCCGATTGTCATGATCAACAAAGTAGTTGGGGATGTCGCCCAGGCCATGGCGGGTGTCGCCTCCGGTGCCTCCATTATGATCAGCGGTTTCGGCAATGCGGGTATCCCCGCCGCCCTGATCCGCGTCCTGTCTGACAATGACCTCGATAACCTGACCCTGATTATCAACGCCATTCGCCGGGTGGATGAATGCAGCCCGGCGCTGTTTGGCGAAAGACGGGTCGCGCGCGTAATCTCCACCTCCTTTCGCGGCCCCGATGCGTGGCCGTCAAATTTCGAAAGACAATGGATGGACGGCACGGTCGCTCTGGAAATTCAGCCCCAAGGCACCTTCGCCGAACGCATCCGCGCGGGCGGTGCAGGCATCGCCGCCTTCTATACCCCCACTGCAGTTGGTACGCCTTTAGTTGAGGGGCGGGAGCTGCGGGATTTTGACGGCCAGACCTATGTGTTGGAAACCGCATTGACGGCGGATGTCGCCCTGCTGCGGGCACAAAAAGCAGACCGTTTCGGAAACTTGTTTTTCCAGGGCACCCAGGCCAATTTTGGCACGGTCATGGCCACAGCAGCCACATTGACCATCGTTGAGGTGGAGGAAATCTCCGACGTGCCGCTGCCCCCCAAACAGGTGCATCTGCCGGGCATCTATGTGCAGCGTGTCGTTCAGGTGTCGCGGTCATGACACCACAAAACGCAAAGCCAAAAAACGCAAAGGCACTTTCGCGGGAACAGATGGCCTGGCGTGCCGCCCAGGATTTGCCTGACGGCGCTTATGTGAACCTCGGCCTCGGCATGCCCGTGCTGGCAGCCAACTATGCACCAGGGGAGCGGGAGATATTTTACCATTCCGAAAACGGAATTTTGGGCGTCGGCCCTGCGGCAAAGCCGGGCCAGGAAGACCCGGAGCTAGTGGATGCCGGCAGTCGTTTGGTCACACTTCGCTCCGGTGCCGCCATATTCGATTCCGCCGCCTCCTTCGCCATGATCCGGGGTGGTCATCTGGACATCACAATCCTAGGGGCCTATCAGGTGGCAGCCAACGGCGATGTGGCGAACTGGGATGCATTAATGCCTAACAAAGGCCCGTTGATCGGCGGCGCTATGGATCTGGCTAAGGGTGCCAAAGCCGTCCACATCATCATGCGCCACAACACCAAAGACGGCAGCGCAAGGTTAGTGGCTGAATGCACCTATCCCTTGACCACGCCAGGCAAAGTCAATCGGGTCTACACCGACTTGGCTGTTTTGGACGTAAAGGCAGGCCAATTCATCGCCCGGGAAATCATCCCAGGTCTAAGCCGAGACGAACTAACCGCACGCACGGACGCACCGTTAGCCTTCGCCGATGATTGCAGCGAGCTGGTTGCACCGGAACTTAGAGCTTAGATTAATTATTGGGGCTGACCCAGATAACGCCGATGAGGTGTTATTATGGACCGCATGCGAAAGAG
>JAPKBD010000057.1 GCA_028824965.1 Alphaproteobacteria bacterium
CAAATGCACCTTCAGGCGGTCCGCGAAGAAGGGTAGGAGGGCACCGTCACTACTGTCGACGTCTCCTTTTTCCCGGTTTTCCTCTTCTTCGAAGGGATATCCATTATAGGCCATATCAAAGGCTCGTTGCAGGGGCAGTCGCAGTCCGTTCTCCAAAACCATGCGGATCACACCCAAGGCAGCCCGGCGCAAGGCGAACGGGTCGCGGGAGCCGGTGGGCTTTTCATCCCAGGCCCATAATCCGACCAGGATATCCAGCTTGTCCGCCAACGCGACACAGACGGCCGTCGGTGCCGTAGGGCAATCGTCTGCGGGGCCTGCGGGGGAATAATGCTGTTCGATGGCATCCGCGACATCGCTGCTTTCGCCATCGTTCAAAGCATAATACCGCCCCATCACGCCCTGGACCTCTGGAAATTCATAGACCATATCGCTGACCAAATCCGCCTTGCACAAATGCGCCGCACGGGCAGCTTTCGTACCATCGGCACCGGGCACAAATTGCGCCAGGCCCGCGGCCAATTTTTCAAGGCGGGCCACTTTTTCACGCACGGTGCCTAACTTGGCGTGAAAGACCATATCGTCCAGGGCGGGTAAGCGGCTTTCCAGGGTCTTTTTCAGATCCTGGGTCCAGAAGAATTCAGCGTCCGCCAGGCGCGCGGTCAGAACATATTCATTGCCGGCAATAATTTGCTTGCCGCCGTCCTGTGCCTCCAGGTTGGCAACTGTGATAAAATTCGGTGCCAGATTTCCGTCCCCATCACGCAGGGAGAGGTATTTCTGATTTATCTTCATAGTGGTCACCAGAACTTCAGCTGGGACGTCTAAAAACCGGCGGTCAAAATCGCCCAACATAGGCACCGGCCACTCCACCAGGCCTGCGATTTCCTCGACCAGGCCATCATCGGACACCAGGGTCAGACCAGCATCAGCGGCCAATTGCCTGGCACCAGTTGTGATCCCATCGCGGCGATCAGCGGCATCGATCATAACCTTCGCGGCCAGCAATTTAGCCCGATAGTCAGAGAAATCCGTGACCGTGAAAACGCTAGGTGCATGGAAGCGGTGGCCACGGGTTTGATTGCCGCTATCGATACCGGCAAATGACAGGGGCACAACAGCATCGCCGAACAACGCCAGAATAGATTGCAACGGGCGCACCCAACGGGTCGTGCCACGGCCCCACCGCATAGACTTGGGCCAAGGCAGATCGGCACATGCCGTCGATAGAATATCTGTCAGAACCTCCCCCGTTGGACGCCCTTGACGTTCGATGACGGCAAACAGGAACGTACCTTTCGCCAGCTCCCGCTCCTCACATTGATCGCGGGTGACACCGTTGCCACGCAGGAAACCATCAATGGCTTTTTCGGGCGCATCAATTTTGGGGCCGCGTTTTTCCTCCCGCACGTCAGGCTGTGCCAGGGGTAGGCCGGTGATCGTCAGGATCAGACGCCGAGGCGTGACGTAGGAGGCCGCCGCCTCAAACGGCAGTTCCGCCTTTTTCAGGCCGTCGCACACCAGGCGTTTTAGATCATCGGCGGCGCGGGCCTGCATACGGGCGGGAATTTCTTCACCAAACAGCTCCAACAACAGATCAGCCATATCAGGCGCCCCCCCCGACTTGTGCAGATGGGTCCAATTCACCCTCGGCCACCAGATAGGCCGTGGCGCAGGCCTTTGCCAGCTCCCGCACCCGACCGATATAGGAGGCCCGTTCGGTCACGGAAATCACCCCGCGCGCGTCCAACAGGTTGAACAGATGTGATGCCTTGATGCATTGGTCATAGGCAGGCAAGGGCAGGGCCACCGCCACCAGTGCGGCACATTCGGCTTCGGCATCTGAAAAATGGCGAAACAGCATGTCCGTGTTGGCATGATCGAAGTTGTAGGCGGAAAATTGCTGTTCCGCTGCCAGATAGACATCGGCGTAGGTCTTCGACCGCTCTGTTCCCGGTTCGTTCCAGGCCAGTTTCTGAAAATGGTCGACGCCCTGGACATACATGGCCAGGCGTTCCAGGCCATAGGTCAATTCGCCCGAAACAGGGTTGCAGTCATAGCCGCCGACCTGTTGGAAATAGGTGAACTGACTGACTTCCATGCCGTCGCACCAAACTTCCCAGCCAAGCCCCCAGGCGCCAAGCGTAGGGCTCTCCCAATCATCTTCAACAAAGCGGATATCGTGGTTTGAGGCATCCAGGCCAATCGCTGCCAAAGACCCCAGATAAAGATCCTGCAGATCAGGGGGCGATGGCTTCATAATGACTTGAAATTGATAATAATGCTGTAGGCGGTTTGGGTTTTCCCCATAGCGGCCGTCGGTTGGCCGGCGCGAGGGTTGCACATAAGCAGCATTCCAGCTTTTGCTGCCTAACGAACGCAAGGTAGTGGCCCAATGAAACGTGCCTGCACCCACTTCCATATCATAGGGTTGCAAAATGGCGCAGCCCTGTTCGGCCCAGTAATGTTGTAGGGCCATGATCAGACCCTGGAAGGTTTTGGTATTAAAATTTGGGGTGCCGGCGGTCATTTCATGGCCATTCATTATTCGTGATAAGTGAGCGCTTACTTAGTTATAGACAGGTGCAAGTTTGGCGCAAACTAGTCGCCACTCCGTCCCTTGGCAATCCCCTCACTATCCCTTCGTAATGGCCGCTACAGACACAGGTAACATCAATTAGCGTGGGGACATTCGGCCCGCTCACAGCCCCGCGTGTCTGCCGCCACAAAATTGCCGCAGGCCGCACATTCCGCCAGATCAAGGGCCAGATTATCCGGGTTCGTGTCGGGGTTCGCATCCGGGTCCTTATCCTCAGCCTCTACTGATTTTCCACCACGGCCCTTAAGTGATTTGGAGACCAGAACGACGACGACAACAATGGCGAGAAACAGTAGAATTTTTGGCAAACTAAGCATTTAGCGTCCATCCTGAATGATCATTTCCGCCGCCTTCTCCGCAATCATGATTACGGGGGAATTGGTGTTGCCAGATGTTATGGTCGGCATGATGGAGGCATCTACGACGCGCAGGCCGTCTATACCATGCACCCGCAGACGATCATCAACCACGGCCAAATTATCATCGCCCATGCGGCAGGTCCCGATGGGATGGAAAATCGTTGTGGCCAGATCGCCGGCGGCCTTGGCCAGGTCCTCTGGATTGTTCCCCACCGTGGGGCCGGGGCGGAATTCTTCCGGGTGATAAGGTGCCAATGCGGGCGCAGCGCAAATTTTCCGGGTCAAACGAATGGCATCGGCGACCACCGCCCGGTCAGCGTCGGTGGAGAGATAATTTGGCCGGATCGATGGCTGCGTCAAAGGATCCGGGCTGGCGATATGGATCGTGCCCCGGCTTTCGGGGCGTAGATTACAGACGGAGGCAGTGAAGGCCTCAAACGGATGCAGATCTTCGCCCAGCTTATCCGTACTAAGGGGCTGGATATGATATTGAAGATTGGCGGTTTCCTTGCTGGGATCAGATTTGGCAAAGGCACCCAGCTGGCTGGGCGACATGGTCAAAGGCCCAGTTTTAAACAAAGCATATTCCAGGCCCATGGCGGCCTTTCCCAACAGGCTGTTGGCGCGCAGGTTCAATGTCCGGGTATTGGCAACCTTGTAGACCAAGCGGACTTGCAGGTGGTCTTGCAGGTTTTCACCCACCCCCGGCAATTCCTTCTGCACCGCAATGCCGTGTTGTTGCAATAGCCCGCCCTGGCCGATGCCCGAAAGCTCTAGCAATTGGGGGGAGTTCACGGACCCGCCCGATAGTATCACCGCGCCCTTTGCGGCTGCCTGGGTTGGCTTTCCGTCGTGGCGAAATTCCAGGCCGGTGGCGCGTCCGTCTTCGATAATAATCCGGCTGGCCTGAGCGTGGGTCAGCACCTTTAAATTGGGCCGTTTCATGGCAGGTTTCAGGAATGCCGTGGCCGCACTCCAACGCACACCGCGCTTTTGATTAACCTGGAAATAGCCGCAACCTTCATTGTCGCCGCGATTGAAATCGTCCGTCTTGGGAATGCCGACCTCTGCCGCTGCGTCGCGAAAGGCGGCCAGGATTTCCCAGGACAGGCGTTGTTCCTCAACCCGCCATTCGCCATCCGCCCCGTGCATGTCATCTGCACCGCCATAGTGGTTTTCGGTTTTCCGGAAATAGGGCAGCACATCATCCCATGACCAGCCCGCATTGCCCATCTGACGCCATTGATCATAATCGCGGGCTTGACCGCGCATATAGATCATCCCGTTGATAGAGGAACAACCGCCCAGAACCTTGCCTCGGGCATAGTCGATGGCGCGCCCGTTCAGGCCGGGCTCCACCTCCGTCTTGAAACACCAATCCGTGCGCGGGTTCCCCAGGGTATAAAGATAGCCGACGGGAATATGGATCCAATGATAATTGTCCTTATCGCCCGCTTCCAACAACAGGACGGAAGTATTGGGATCAGCCGACAGCCGGTTGGCCAGAACGCATCCGGCGGTACCGGCACCAACGATGATGTAATCAAAACTATCCATGGCCATAACCTAACAATTCCTTTGGCGCTGTCATTAGAAGATAAACACCCCAGCCCCAGCTTCGCAACATGCCTATGGGCCCTCTCTATTATGGGTATCAGCCGCAGTACCCGCAGTGCCTGTCGCACCGGTGCCCAGGCTATTCCATAACCGTTCGATCAAATTTCCCGTACCCGAAAGCGCGCCCGATATTCTGCCGGACCCAGCCTGACTGCCATAGCTCAAGGGTCGCGCGGGCAAGCCCTTGTGCGCGGCCTTCATGAAATCCCGCCACAAACGTGCCGGCGCGCCGCCGCCCGTAACACGCTTCATTGGTGCGCCATTGTCATTGCCCAGCCAGACGCCCGCAGCCAGTTGGTTGGTATAGCCCAGGAACCAGGCATCACGATAATCCTGGCTGGTCCCCGTCTTGCCGGCTGCCGGGCGGCCGATCCTCGCATTCCGCCCCGTGCCGACCCGGATGGCACCAGCCAGCATTTGACTAAGTTCCTTTACATGCCAAGGCTTGGCCACTTCACCCCGACCGGTACCGCGTCGTTGGTACAGCACATTGCCCTTACCATCGCGTACCTCCAATATGCCATGGGCCAAAATACCGCGCCCGTGATTGGCCAAGGTGGCGTAGACAGAAGTGAGCTGTATTAAATTGACCTCAGCCGAACCCAGGGCAATGGATGAATTGCGCGGTATGGGCGTGGTTAGGCCCAGACGCCGGGCTGTGGCAATAACGTCATCTGCACCGACCTTTTCCAGGACCTGTACAGCGACGGAATTGGACGAATAGGCCAAGGCTTGGCTGTACGTAATACGGCCACGATATTTGCCGGCATAATTTTTTGGCGACCAGCCATTGACGGTGATCGGTTTGTCTATGAATTTGCTGTTTGGGTGCAGGCCCGCTTCCAATCCGGCAAGATAGACCACCGGTTTGAAGGCGGAACCCGGCTGGCGGCGGGCCTGGGTTGCCCTGTTGTACTGACTTTTGCGATAGTCGCGGCCGCCGACCATGGCGCGGACCGCACCATTGGGGGTCATCGCCAACAAGGCCCCCTGGCCGATCCTGCTTTTTTGACCGGTGGCCGCAAACATTTTTGCCATTGCCGCCTCAGCCGCATTCTGCATATCCCTATCCAAAGTGGTGGTAATCACCAGGCTGCGTTCCGTCGGCCCCAGATAATCCGTCAAACGGTCCACCACCCAATCCGCATAATATCGCGCGGGGCGGGCGCTGGGTCCACTACGGCTGCGTGAACGGCGCAAACTTGCGGGCCGGGCTTTGGCACCCTTGGCCACGGCTTCGTTGATAAAACCGGCGGCAACCATATTGTTCAGCACGACTGCTGCCCTGGCCCGGGCCGCCGTTAGGTCCCGGGTCGGGGCCAGGCGGGTTGGGGCCTTCAATAAGCCGGCCAGCATGGCAGCTTCCGCCAAATTGACTTTTGTCGCCGGTTTATTGAAATAGCGCCGGGCCGCAGCATCTATCCCATAGGCACCGGCGCCCAAATATACCCGGTTCAGGTACAGGGTCAGTATCTGGTCTTTGGAGAAATTCGCCTCCAGCCACAAAGCCAGCAGAACTTCCTGCACCTTTCTTTTGATTGTCCGCTCATGGGTCAGAAAAACGTTCTTGGCCAATTGCTGGCTGATCGTACTGCCCCCCTGGCGCACACGCCCGGCCATGATATTGGTCACCAGGGCCCGGGCCAGACCAATCGGGTCGACGCCGAAATGGTCGTAAAAACGACGATCCTCCGTGGCAATTACGGCACCGGGCAAATGGGCCGGCAATTGGCTGACCTGCACGGGTTCCCCATAAACATCGCCCAGGCGGGCGATTTGCCGGCCCTTATAGTCCAATAATGTCAGGGTTGGTTTGCGTTGAATGACAGACAATTTGTCGACGGAGGGTAAATCATACGAATACCAGACGATAACGCCCATGGCGGCGATCACCCCCCATACGGCCAACACCATAATCCAGTAAAAAATACGGGCCAGCCAACCACGGCGTGGTGAGCCCCGTTTTGATTGCGGTTTTGCTTTCGGTCTCGGTTCTGACGGGGGCGCAGGCCTTTCGAGGTTGCCACCACCGCCATCGACGTCGTTACGCACAGCCTAAATATCCAGGTTAACCACATTCAACGCGTTGGATTGGATGAATTCCCGGCGCGGCTCCACCACATCGCCCATCAAGGTCGAAAAGACCTCGTCCGCATCATCCAGTTCCTTGACTTGAACCTGCAACAGGGTCCGGATGTCCGGGTCCAGTGTGGTTTCCCACAATTGTTCCGGGTTCATTTCACCAAGGCCCTTATAGCGCTGGATGGACAGACCTTTTTGCCCCAATTTTAGAACCGTCGCCAACAATTCGATGGGCCCGGTTATGCGGAATTCCTCATCCTTGCGGGACATAATCGCGGGGCGTTCATAATTTTCCTGTAATTCCTCTGCCATGGCATCCAGTTGCCGGGCCTCGGCACTGCGGATCAGGGCGGCGTCCAGAACATGGGTTTCGGCCACACCACGGGTACTGCGTTGCATGGAAAAGCCGCCATCTGCTGCCGCCTCTCCCGTCCAACCGCGTTCTTCGTCCACTTCCAGACCGTCCAGGCGCGTTGCCAGATAAGCCGCGACCTCGCCCGCCTGGGCCACATCTTCGATGACGTCGGGGCGCAGTACGCCCAAAATCGCCGCCTGTTCGACTAGTTTCTGATTGTAGCGGCGGCCAATCGCTTCCAACAGCGCATTGGCGCGCCGCGCCTCATCCACCATGGCCCGTAAATCAGGCCCGGCCCGCTGGCTACCGTCATGCAGGGTCATCACCGCATCCCGCAGACCCTCGTCGATCAAATAGCCTTCCAGACCCCGGTCGTCCTTGAGGTAACGTCCCGAACCAGAATTGCCCCGCCACACCTTATACAGCGGCGGCTGGGCAATATAGAGGTGGCCGCGCTCCACAATCTCGGGCATCTGGCGATAGAAAAAGGTCAGCAACAAGGTCCGGATATGGGCCCCGTCCACGTCGGCGTCGGTCATGATTATAATCTTGTGATAGCGCAATTTTTCGATTTTGAAATCATCCCGCCCGATGCCGGTGCCAAGTGCCGTAATCAATGTGCCGATTTCCGTCGATGACAACATCTTGTCGAAACGGGCCCGTTCCACATTCAAAATCTTACCGCGAAGGGGCAGCACGGCCTGATTGGATCGAGACCGGCCCTGCTTAGCGGAACCACCGGCACTGTCACCCTCCACCAGGAACAGTTCGGACTTCGCCGGGTCACGTTCCTGACAATCGGCCAATTTGCCCGGTAGCGAGGAAATATCCAGGGCACCTTTACGCCGGGTCAAATCCCGGGCCTTGCGCGCCGCCTCCCGGGCAATAGCGGCATCCACCGCCTTGCCGATGATATTACGGGCGTCAGCTGGATGTTCTTCAAACCATTGGCTCAATTTTTCGCCCAGCAGGCTTTCCACCACGGGCCGCACTTCGGAGGAGACCAGCTTGTCCTTGGTTTGGGAGCTGAACTTGGGGTCGGGCACCTGAACAGACAAAATACAGGTCAAACCTTCGCGGGCGTCGTCGCCGCTTAGGGTGACTTTTTCCTTTTTCGCGATGCCGGAGGAATTGGCATAGGCGTTGACGGTGCGGGTCAGTGCCGCACGAAAGCCCGCCAGATGGGTGCCGCCGTCACGCTGGGGAATATTGTTGGTATAGCAAAGGACGTTTTCGTGAAAACTGTCGTTCCATTGCAATGCGCATTCGATGCGCATGCCGTCACGTTCACCGAGCACGGCGATGGCAGGGGTATGCACCGCTGATTTATTGCGATCGAGATATTCCACAAAGGCTGAAATGCCGCCATCAAACTGAAAAACATCTTCCTTTGGCTCTACGCCCCGCTCATCGCGCAGCACAACCAGCACGCCGGAATTCAAAAAGGCCAGCTCTCGCAATCGATGGATCAGGGTTCCGTAGTCAAACTCAATGGCCGAAAATGTTTCCAAGGACGGCGTGAAGGTGACTTCCGTACCGGTTCGGTCGTCCGCCTCAGCCACGACAGCCAAAGGTGCCTCGGGCACGCCATGGCGAAAACACATGTAGTGTTCCTCACCACCACGCCAGATGCGCAATTGCAGGGTCGCTGACAGCGCATTCACGACAGAGATACCGACACCGTGCAGGCCGCCCGATACCTTGTAGGAATTCTGATCGAATTTACCGCCCGCATGCAGTTCCGTCATAATGACCTGGGCGGCAGAGACACCTTCTTCGTCATGGATATCTGTCGGAATGCCGCGTCCATTATCGCCGATGGTGGCGGAGCCATCCGGGTTCAGGGTGACCGTCACTTTGTCTGCATGACCGGCTAAGGCTTCATCAATGGCGTTATCGACAGCTTCATAGACCATGTGATGCAGACCGGAGCCGTCATCCGTATCGCCGATATACATGCCGGGGCGCTTTCGCACCGCATCCAGGCCGCGCAATACCTTGATCGACGAGGCATCATAATCGCCGCCGCCGTCACCTCCACCCGAGTTGGGGTCCATGCCGGAATCCATATTGGGCTCTTCAACTACCGGATCGCTCAACTCAACCTACCCTTCGTCTTCGAAATTAGTCTTCAAGTGTTGCCCGGCCACGATCCACCGACACAAATTGCGCTTGTCCCAACAATGGTTCGAACAGTTCGTGGTCGGTACCGCTTAACCAGGCCTGGCCCCCCAGGGCCAAAATTTCCGCAAACAGCGCTACCCGCCGTTGCCGATCCAAATGCGCCGCAACCTCGTCTAGCAACAGAATTGGTGCCGCACCGCGCCGGCCCGCCTCGGCCCGCGCATTGGCCAGCATCACGGCGATCAACAACGCCTTTTGCTCGCCCGTCGAACAAAGTGCTGCGGGCATATCTTTATCCAGATGATGCACCGTCAAGTCTGAACGGTGGGGGCCATCACAGGTCACGTTCGCCTCTCCATCCCGGCGGCGGTTGGCCGCCAGCATGTCCGCAAACCGGCTTTCCACTTCGACCGCCGGCTGATCATCCAACCAACCTTCAATCCGTCCCTCAATTGCCAAACCGGCCTTGGGAAATGCCCCGGCCGTGTCCGACAACAGACGCTGCAACCGGGCCAATGCCTCGCGCCGGGCAGCAGCAACAGCGACGCCGTCTGCGGCCATGCGCGCTTCTAGCGCCGATAACCAGGCCGGGTCCGCCCCACCCACACGCAGCAACTTCGCCCGCTCCCGCAAACTACGCTCATAAGCTGCGACGCGGCGGCCATGATCCGGGTCCAGACCCAGGACCAGGCGGTCCAAAAACCGACGACGCGACGATGGCCCCTCTAAAAACAGGCGATCCATTTGCGGCGTCAGCCACTGCACACCAATCGCCCGGGCCAGACTGGCGGGTGAGACATTTTCCCCGTCCTGGCGCGCTAAACGCCGGTCCGTACCCCGTTCCGTCCGCGCCAGACTGCTGCCCAACTTGACCTGCCCTGATGGCCCTTGCACTGTTGCGGCAACAGCCCAATCTGTGGCGCAATCCGTGGCCGCGTCACCTGCTTCCGCCTTATTCAAAGGCGCATCGCCTGAGAAATCGCCCGGGGGATCACCCGAGGGATCACTTGAAGGCTCCGCTTTTCGGTCTGTTTTCCGATTTATTTTCCGGGCCACATCCCGCAGGCGAGCGCGACGCAACCCGCGGCCCGGCGACAAAAACGATATCGCCTCTAGCAAATTTGTTTTACCCGCACCGTTTGCGCCACTTAACACCACTACCTGGGCTGACAGATCCAGGGCCAGGCGCCCGTAGTTACGAAAGTTGCTTAAGCGCAGGCGCTTTACGGCACAGGCGGCCCCAGACGCAGCCGAAGACGCGATGGGGACAGGAAATTCGTTTTTATGCGCGGCCTTCAAAAACCCTCTCAAACCCGCATGGGCATCAAGACATAAAGCGCGCCCTGATCAGCGGCATCCCTGATAATCGTGGGCGAGGCCCCATCGGATAGATCAAAACAGGCGTTTTCACCATCGATCTGGCTGGCAATATCCAACAGATACTTGGCATTGAAACCAATCTCCAATGGGCCGTCGCCGTTGTAATTGACCGCCACCTCATCCGTGCCGCTGCCCTGCTCGGGACTGTTGGCCGATAAGACAACCGCATCACCGTTCACCGCCAGCTTCACAGCCCGGGATTTTTCCGAACTGATGGTCGCCACACGATCAACGGCGGCAGAGAAGCTTTTGCAGTCAACCTCCATCAACTTGTCATTGCCTGACGGTATCACCCGCTGATAATCCGGGAACGTGCCGTCGATCAATTTTGAGGTCAGGACAACATCACCAAGAGCAAAGCGGATCTTGCTATCGCTCAACGAAATTTCAACCGCACCTTCGCCGTCTTCGATCAACTTGAGCACTTCCAAGGCCGCCTTGCGGGGCACGATCACGCCGGGCATACCACCTGCACCTTGGGGCAAGGGCACTTCAATATGAGCCAAGCGGTGACCGTCGGTTGCAACACCGCGCAACACCGGGGTGTCTTCTGGTGCATGAAGATAAATGCCGTTCAAATAATAACGGGTTTCTTCCGTCGAGATGGCAAAGCGGGTTTTCTCGATCAAGCGTTGCAAGTCGGCCGTCGGCAGCACGAATTGATGCGGCAGATCGCCGTCCGCCATCACCGGGAAATCTTCCCGTGGCAGGCACGACAGAGCGAATTTTGAGCGCGCCGCCCGCACCACCAAACGACCGTCTTCGGTACCATAATCCAGCTCTACCTGCGCACCGTCGGGCAACTTGCGCACGATATCATGGAGAATATGCGCCGGTGCCGTCGTACCGCCGGGGGTTTGCACCTCACACGGGACGGTTTCCACAATGGCCAGATCCAGGTCGGTTGCGGTTAGGCTTAACCCAGCCTCGTCCGCGACCAGCTGCACGTTGGAAAGAATGGGAATGGTATTGCGCCGTTCAACGACATTTTGGACATGCCCCAATGCGCGCAAAAGGGCCGAACGTTCAATGGTCAGCTTCATGATTTCTTCGCTATTCGTTCACAAAAAGGTATGTCAATATTCTGTAAAAAATTCCGGTTCATTTCTGCTGAAAATTCCGCTGAAAATCACCGCCCCGCCCCAGCAAATATGTGAGAGAATCACTACCCGCCTTTCCGGTCTAAAAGCATAACAGAAAGTACGATTAACCGCACTCTTTTTGCCGCAAACTGAAGGAAAGCTTACGTCAAATTCAGAAGCCAAATTTGGCGCTATCCCAGGCTTTTTTCCAGGGCGCACTACAGATGCCGCATGTGCTGTTTTCCGCTTTAGGCAACCATGAAATGGGTCGAAGCTGTTGCAAACAGCTTATTCCGATCCTGTTGCCAGGCAATCGCCTGAACACTGGCAATCCGACGGCCCTGTTTTGTGACAATTCCGGTGGCAAAACTGTCCCGATCCCGACCAGGGCGCAAATACTGCACCGTGATATTAATAATCTTCGGCAGCTTCGGTTCATCCTGGGCACCGATCAGGGAAATCATTGCCGCACTTTCCAGCAACGCACCCGTCGTACCCCCATGCAGCGCCGGCAACATCGGGTTGCCGATCAACATTTCCTGAAACGGCATCACCGTAATCAATTCATCGCCCTGGCGATCAACCCGCAGGCCCATCCAACGGAAATAGGGCACCGCATCGATCAGGGGCTGTAAATCGCCACTTTCCCTTGCGGCTTGAATGCCATCGGCAATCGTATTTTTCGCGCTCACACTCATCAGGCACCTGGTTTTGTCAGCATGAAGGAGCCGGTGGCATGTGCAATAGGGTCATCAACATCACTTTGATAAGCTACGCCACGGGTAAATGCGATGTTCCGCGTGGTCTTGTAACAATGAACGGAGGCAAAGATGTCCTGCGATGGCGCCGCCGGTTTCAGATAATCGATACGCAAATCCAGGGTCGCCACCTGCATAAACTCGGCCAAGGTAGGCAGAACGCACATCCCACTTAAACTATCCAGCAACACCGTGACGATGCCGCCATGCACGACGCCTGTATCTGTGTTACCTACAAATTCCGGTCGATGGGGTATGCGGGCGAGGATGCCATTTTCATCAATAGTGATCACGTCAAGGCCCACTGCGGCCATGTGAGGAATGCCGACGGTCATCATTTGCCGCAGGTTTTCGATGTCAAATTCCATTGCGACCGACAATGGGTATTTGCCGTGGGGCTGTCAAATACTCAAATCAACCCCCTAGCGGCACCGTCATTTCGGTCGTATAAGGTGGCCATGTGGAACAGCACGATTGGTACATGAACCGCCATGAACGCGATTACGGCATGGGGCCCCTGGTCATTTGGTTGGTCCTTGGGCAAATCTAACGACGGGCAAAAACGAAAACGATTGCAGGGCCCAATTCGAGCGCTCGTCTGTTTCGTTGCCGCAACAACAATCCTTTTGTCCTTTCAATCCAATCAATCCTGGGCCGCGGACGGCGGCTATTTCCGCATCGCAACGGGTGCGACCGACGGCACATATTTCCCCATCGGCGCGCTTATCGGCTCGGCTGTATCCAATCCACCCGGCTCCCGCGACTGCGCGGACGGTGGTTCCTGCGGCGTACCGGGCCTAATCGCCGTGGGGCAGGCGACCAAAGGGTCTGTAGAAAACGTCAACCTGATCGCCAGTAACGCGGTGGAATCCGGATTAAGCCAGGCGGACGTTGCCTACATGGCATACTTTGGCCTGGGTCGTTTCAAGGAACAGGCAGGCCATGGCAGCCTTCGGGTCATCGCCCGCCTTTTCCCCGAATTCGTGCATTTGGCCGTCCGCAAACACAGCGGTATCTATGCCTTGGAAGATTTGCGGGACCGGCGGGTATCCCTGGGCGTCAAAGGTTCGGGCACCAATTTCGACGCGGCAGCGATCATGGCGGCGCACGGCCTGAACGAGGGTGATTACAAGGCCAGGCATTTTGATCTGGGCGAGTCCGCCGATGGATTGCGTCTTGGCAAACTGGATGCATTTTTCATTATTGCCGGTGCACCGGTACCAGCCTTGGCAGACCTGGCGGAGCAGGCGAATATCACGCTTTTGCCCATTGCAGGCACGGCCGGCACAAACTTACGCCGGAAATATCCGTTCTTCGTACCGGCAAAAATACCCGGCGGCCTGTACCGCAATATCGCGGCAACGCAAACATTAAGTGTCGGCGCCCTGTGGTTGGTGTCCGAGCATCTGGACCCCAAAAAAGCCTATGAATTGACCAAGGCCTTATGGCATCCATCAACCCGAAAGGTGTTGGACAATGGCCATCCCGTCGGCCGTTTGATCCGCCCGGAAAGCGCCCTGGCCGGGTTGTCCCTGCCATTACATGAAGGTGCCAAACGTTATTACCGGGAAATCGGTGCCCTACCCTAAAAGTCGCAATTTTACAGTCCCAGTTTACGTTTTTAGTAATGGAGCCCGCCGTGACCAACAATATTGAGTTCAATTCAGACCCCGCTGCGGTTCCCATTTGGCCGGTGCGCAACCGTGATCTGGGCGCTTGGCAGACAGACCATCCTGGTTCCATGTCAGCCTGGTGTAAAAGCAATGATTTCACTGCAGCGGCCGGCAAGTTCCTAACCCTGCCTGGCGATGACGGCAAATTGGCGGGCGTGCTTTTGGGTTTGGGCGACGGGGGTGAAAAAACCCGGGACTATTGGTCCTTCGGCAGTTTAGCAAACGCGCTGCCGGCGGGGCTGTACCGTGTGGAAGGTGATTTATCACCCATCCAGGCGGATCATGCGGCCCTGGCCTGGGCCCAAGCTGCCTACCGCTTCACAAGATATCGCAGCGAAAACGCCGACAGCAGCCGTGGTGGCGATGGCGATGGCGACGATACAGCCCGGCTATGCCTGCCCGAAAACGCTGATGGCGCCTATCTACAAGGGACCATCAAAGGTTCCTTCCTGGCCCGTGATTTGATCAACACACCCGCCTCTGACATGGGGCCGGAGGAGTTGGCAGACGCTGCCCTGGCCCTGGCAGCGGAATTTGACGCTGACGCAAGTGTCATTGTCGGCGAGGATCTGCTGGCAGAAAACTACCCCGCCATCCATGCTGTGGGCCGCGCCTCGACCCGGCCACCACGTTTAATTGATTTTCGCTGGGGTGACGCTGGCGCACCGCGCCTGACCTTGGTGGGCAAGGGCGTTTGCTTTGATACCGGTGGTCTGGACCTGAAAGGGGCAGCGGGCATGTTGAAGATGAAAAAGGATATGGGCGGGGCGGCAACTGTCCTGGGTTTAGCCGCTATGATCATGGCGGCGAAGCTGCCTGTTGCCCTGCGGGTGCTGATCCCGTCGGTGGAGAATTCCGTCGCGGGCAATGCCTACCGTCCCGGCGATGTGCTGGCGACCCGCAAGGGCTTGACGGTGGAAGTCGGGAACACGGATGCGGAGGGCCGGATTGTTCTGTGCGATGCCCTGGCCGAAGCGGACAGTGAAAACCCCGACCTGATCATTGATGTTGCCACCCTGACCGGTGCGGCGCGGGTCGCCTTGGGCCAGGACCTGCCCGCCATCTTCACCGGCAGTGATGATCTGGCAGCCGACTTGATCCGTCTGGGAGAGGAACTGGACGATCCGACCTGGCGGTTGCCCCTATTTGCGCCATATTATGATCGCCTGAAAAGCAAAACTGCCGATTTGAACAATGTCTCTGACGGGCCCATGGGCGGGGCCATTACCGCCGCCTTGTTTATGGAGGCCTTTGTCAGCCAGTCGGATCGTTGGTTGCATTTGGACAGCTATGGCTGGAACGACAGGGACCGTCCCGGCCGCCCCTCGGGCGGTGATGGACTGGCCATGCGGGCGCTGTTTGCCCTGATAAAGGAACGGTTTGCCTAAATTCCGCAATGTTCATTTGGCTGTGTGAACGAATAATTAGGGGTTGATCAATAAGTTACCATCAAATTCGCTTCGGTACCGGCATGAACGCGGAGTTGGGAACAATGGCAGACAAACTTACATCGCAAGAAGCCCTCAAACTTTGGCATAAGGCATTGCTGTCATCTGTGCGCGGTGAAGGGCCGGATTTGTCGGCCCGGCAGATGGCCTTGTTTTTACAGGTTTATCTTGCTCCCGCACCGCATACTGTGCGCGGTTTGGCTGCCACATTAAAGATTTCAAAGCCGGCTGTTGTGCGGGCCCTGGATACCTTGGGGCGGCTGGATTTCACCCGCCGCAAACGTGATCAAAGCGACAAACGCAATGTCTTGATCCAACGCACGGTGAAGGGTTCGGTTTTTCTCAGTGAATTTTCAGATTGGGTTGTCGCCGCCTCCGATACTCTCTAGTTATTGGCTCTAACGACACAACGTAGACGGTTTTATTCTAACGATCATATTCAGGCCAAATTCAAGATAGGCGGCAGCCATGGATACGCGCACCCTACCGGCCCGGGAAGATTTGGCGGCTGAGAGGCTGCGCGATCAGGTCAAGGCAGCGCGTTATGTACCCGGTGCCCCGCGCAGCGTTATTCGTGATGGTGCGCCGTTACGATTTTCCCCCGACATCTCTGCCGGCCTGGAAAGCCAGTTGATATATGGCGAAGTTTTCCAGGTCTATGAAGACCGGGACGGCTGGTGTTGGGGCCAGAACATGACGGACCAATATGTCGGCTATGTCCCAAGTGTTGATTTGGCAACGGATGTGCCAACACCTGATCATCAGGTCGCCGCCCTGCACAGCCACCTTTACACGGAACCGGATATGAAACGGCCCACCGCGGGCTCCATCTCCATGTCGTCGCGGGTCAAGGTTGTTGATGTCTCGGGTAGATTTTGCCGTATTGCGTCCGGCCATTGGATACATGCCCGGCATTTAGTATCTCTGGATTACACGACCCGTGATCTGATCGGTACGGCGTTGAAGTTCCTCGGCGTGCCGTATTTGTGGGGTGGTCGCACGGCAATGGGGCTGGATTGTTCCGCGTTAGTGCAAATGGCCCTGGCCATGGCCGGCATGGCGGCACCTCGGGATTCGGATCTACAACAAAACAAGCTGGGTACCCTGGTGCCCATGGATGACGATCAGGATTTTTCCCGCATAGAAGAAGGCGACTTGGTTTATTTTCCAGGTCATGTGGGCCTGTTCGTCGATGATTGGCGCTTTCTGCACGCCAACGCGTTTGACATGCAGGTCTCGCTCCACGGCTTCTCGGACGTGCTGGACCGGGCCATAGAGGACAACGCAGGGGTCACCGCCATCCGCCGGATCCCGCAAACACATTGAGACGTCTTGTCAGTCCCCCTGCTCTCTCTTGAGCATTTCTGATTTAGAAATGCTCTGACTCCTAGGAAAAGAGCAATTTTTCCAATCACTTAGAAACGCCCAAGATATATGGGCGATTCACATTAGATCGGAATTGCTCTATATGGTCACAACATCACATCTGATTTTGCACGTTCTATAG
>JAPKBD010000058.1 GCA_028824965.1 Alphaproteobacteria bacterium
GATAAAACAGTGGGTTAAAGAAAATCAATCATAGTTATCTGGGTCAGCCCCTAATTATTTATTGCGCAGGATGTTCGTCACGAAACACATCCTGGTAAATGGTTTCAATGCGCTGGACTTCATGGTCTGTCAGGGCTTTGAATTCCGTCTCACGCCGCCGCTTTGGGATTGTTCCGCCATTTTGACGCATGAACGTGATGAGGTTCTGCGCGAGCCGGTCAGGCATTTCGACTATTTCCATGATGCGCCTTTGTGCTTCGTCGTGGCGTCGCAAAAATTCGATCTCACGGGGCAGGTCGTGTTCCACCGTGCGTTCAACGCAGGCGTACAAAAATTCTGCGGCTTCCGTGCAATCGAAGTATCTGTATAAATCCGCCGTGTCGTTCAAAACCTCGACATTACGCTCCGGCGTTGGACGCCATTCAATAAAATCCATCAACGAACCGGAATGATCTCGCAATGTGCCGCCATACTCATCAATACGGTCGAGCATGACAGAGGAAACCGGAAATACCATTCCTGGCGGCGTATATCCGCGTTCTGCCAGAACATGATGGATCAGGCAGCGGTGAACACGCCCGTTGCCGTCTTGATAGGGGTGGATGTAAACAAAACCAAAGGCCGTCGCCGTCGCTTGTAACACAGCGTCGAGACCGCATTCGCGCATCCTCTCGTTAGCATCTAGCAATCCCGCCATCAGATTATTCAGGTCTTCTGGCCGTGAACCAATAAACTCAGGCAGCGGATCATCATTATGATCACGTTCACCTAGAAAAACGCCGTCAGGGCGCAATCCAGCCTGAGTGAACCGCGTGTCCTCAATCAAAACGCGGTGGAGACGGTTTAGCTCATCAAGGCTGAGTTTGTTTTTGCCAGCTTGCAGGACTGCACGGCCCCAACGTTCGAGGCGGCTTCGGGGCGGGCGTTCGCCTTCGATTTCGAAGCTTGCGCGGCTATCCGCGAGCAACAGAAAGCTCGCCGCGCGTGCGACTAGATGTGCACCTGTCTTCCCGATCGTTTCCGTAGCTGTCTCGGCAAGGCCGGCGTTGATGAAATTCTCCAGTTTTTCGGTTCGGCGGATAACCGGGCAAAATTCTCCCGAGCCCAGAAGATTATCTCTGACCCGATGCCGTCTGGACAATCGGGCTTTTCCGGTAAAGTACGCCTTAGGATTAAGCGCATCGACGGCGGCAACGCTTGGGGCATCTTCGATATCTAATCGTGTTCCCGTCAGATGTTCATAGAAGAACCACACTCTTCTCGTGAGTGTGCCGGTTGGCGCGGAACGTATGAATTTTTCTATGTTGTCAGCCGGCACCGCGTCAAAAGCGCGCTTCAGGACCAAAAGATCGATTGGCTCGTGACGTAGGGCAAAGCCAAGATGGTCTTCGAACCGGTTACCCGGATTATACCTCGTGTCGAAAATTCGCCAGCCTTGTTCCGTGCGCTGGCTACCGCCAACATGGCTAGCGGAAACGCAACTTGGCTGTCTGACTGGGGCTTGCAGGCCGAGAGCGTGGACAAGTGCTGCCCACCCCACAAGCCTTGTTCCTGCGGGAACCAGCCCATCCTGGAATGTTATCGGTGGATCGAATTGCAGTTCCATAAGTCGAAAATCTTTCGGCCGCGTCGAAATGCGCGCTAATTTCATACGTATCGGCGAAAATACCATATCAGACTTGATGTCGAAAATCATTCATGAAGATCGAAAAGTGCAATAATTTTTATATGGATATCGAAAAACACCTAAAATGACACATGCTCGGCTTTGATCATCGTTCTTCCCAAAAGTCGGAAGGCATGTCGCGGATCAGTTCATCACGAAGCGATGCGATTTCCTCTCGTGTTTTCTCAGAGGAAGGGAATTTTTGTTCCAGGGCCATATGTCCATTGACGCGTCGGACAATATTGGTCGCCTTGTAAGTTGCCTGATCTTGAATGACATCTTCGATGCGCCCATCAGGCACAATCGCGTACACAAAACGGCAGCCAAGGGCTTCTGCCATACTTTGCATATGTTTAAGGCTGACGCTGCCGCTCAATTCGTTCTTTTCGGTCTGTGACACGGCCGCACGGGATACACCAAGACGGCGGGCAAGCTGTGCACCGGACATCCCAAGCGCCTTGCGCACGGTTACGACCCAACCTTCGTTCGGGCCTTGAAGGTCCGCAAGCTGCAAGGCTGCACGACCCACAATGGCTTGATACTGCTGTTTTATGGTTTTATGTAGGCTCATTGTCAATGTATATCTATACAAAAAAATACAATTTGTCAATAAATGCCTTAACAGTCTGGTCGATCTCAGTGGCCATGGAACTTCTTGTGACTTGATTGCGCCTTCAAGTTACACTCTGGCGAAAAGAAATGGTGGAACACTATGGCGCGCATCGCAATGGCTGGCTTCATGCATGAAACGAACTGTTTCGTGCCGGGCTTTACGGACTACGACAATTTCGCTTTTCCACCCGATCGTCCCGGTATTATGCGGGGTGAAGAGCTGTTGTTGGAGTTTGCGGAACAGGGTGCTTCCTCTGCCGGGTTCATCGTGGGTAATGACGGCAACCATGAACTGGCACCATTGTTGTGGACCTCCACCACCCCTGGCGGGCCGGTCACGGCGCATGCTTATGAGCGCATCTCAGCTGAAATTTTGTCCCGCCTATCCGATTGTTTGCCGGTGGATGGCGTCTATCTGGACCTGCATGGTGCCATGGTTTCGGTCCAGCATGAGGATGGTGAGGGGGAGTTGTTGCGCCGGGTTCGTGCCGTTGTGGGCGATGGTGTGCCCATTGTGGTTACTCTGGATTACCATGCCAATGTAACGACGGAGATGGTCTCATATGCAGATGCCATTCTGCCCTATCACACCTATCCCCACGTGGATCAATTCGACACCGGCCTGCGCGCCTCCGCCGCCATGAAACGGTTGTTGATAGAGGGGCGTCCTACGGGCCGGGCCCTGCGGCATCTACCGTTTCTGATCCCTCTGAATTTTCAATGCACATTGGTGGAACCGTCCAAGGGCATTGTTGAGGCGACCAGCGCGCGTCAGACGGATGATATGTTATCCCTGGCCTATCTGGCGGGCTTCCCCCCATCCGATTTGGCTGCCTGTGGCCCGACGGTCAGTGCACATGCCTATAGCCAGGCCGAGGCGGACGCCGCGGTGGACGAGATCACCCAGATGATTGCACTGAAAGAGGCGGAGTTTGCAGAGCCGTTGTTGCAGCCCGATGATGCGGTGGTGGAGGCCGTGCGCTTGGCAGCGACTGCCGCCAAACCCATCGTGGTCGCCGACACCCAGGATAATCCCGGCTGTGGCGGCAGCGGCGATACGGTGGGCATGCTGGCGGCTTTGGTCGCCCGGGATGCGCAAAACACATTGTTCGGCGTGGTCTGTGACGGGGATGCTGCAAAAGCGGCGCATGCTGCCGGCGTGGGGGCGGAGCTGGAATTGGAGTTGGGCGGGCGTACGGATCTGCCTGGCGTGGAGCCTTTCAAGGGCCGCTTCCGGGTGGAGGTGATCAACGATGGCCACTACCAGACCACGGGGCCGGTGTCCCAAGGCAAGCCTTACAGTGTGGGGCCGTCGGCGCTATTGTCCATCGGCGGTATTAAAGTTGCCATCTCCAGCCACCGGGTCCAGGCCTTGGACCGATCTGTGTTCGAACATCTGGGCGTGGTGCTGGGGGACCTGGATATCATCGTGTTAAAAAGCACCTGCCACTATCGAGCGCATTTTGATCCCATCGCCGAAACCACATTTGCAGCCATTGCACCGGGTGGCTATGCAGCCAATCCCGCTGATTGCGCCTATACCAAGCTGCGCCCAGGCGTGCGCTACTATCCCCTGGGTCCTATCCATGAAACGTCGGAGACGTGAGCATCATGCGAAATTCGATCGATACATTACTGCAAGGCGCTGTTGATCGCGGCGATGTACCGGGCGTTGCCGCCATGGTCGTCAGCAGTACGGACACTCTCTACCAAGGCGCTTTTGGCGAACGGGCCCTAGGCGGTGGTGATGCCATGACCCTGGATACGGTCGTCGCCATTCACTCTATGACCAAGGCGGTTGCCGCGACGGCGGTCATGCAAGTGGTTGAGAAGGGCCAGCTCAGCCTGGATGAACCAGCTTCACGGATCATGCCGTTTCTGGGCGAAGTTGAGGTGCTGGATGGTTTTGATGACAACGGCGCGCCGATCCTGCGCGCCCCGAAGACCGAGATAACCCTGCGCCATCTGTTAACGCACACCGCTGGGTTCGGTTATGAAATTTGGAACCAGGAATATCTGGATTATGTGGCGGCGACGGGTGCGTTATCGGTGCTCTCACGCAAGAAGACTTCTTTGCAGATGCCTCTGCTGTTTGATCCCGGCAGCCGCTGGAATTACAGTATCAGTATCGATTGGGCGTGCTTTATGCTTGAAGAGGTCACCGGGTTGACCTTGGGTGATTATATGCAGGCGAATATTTTTGCGCCGCTTGGCATGGCCTCCACTGCGTTCAAGGTCAACGCCGACATGGCGACGCGTCAGGCGAAGTTGCACCTGCGGGGCGCGCACGGCAATTTGACTCTGCCTGACGGTACGGCACCCAGCGCGGAACCTGATTTCGACGCGGGTGGCGGGGGGCTTAGCTCCACCATTGAAGACTACGCCAAATTTGTCCGCATGATCTTGAACAAGGGTGCCTATGAGGGTGGCCAGATCCTCGCACCCGAAACCGTCGCAATGATGTCCGCCAATCAAATGGGCGACACACGGGTCGAGAAATTGACCACCGCCATGCCAACGTTGTCCAACGATGCAGAGTTTTTCCCAGGCGTGGAAAAAGCCTGGGGGTTAAGTTTCATGATTAACTTGACCCAGGCGCCGACTGGGCGATCACCGGGTAGCCTGTCCTGGGCGGGCCTGGGCAATTCATATTTCTGGATTGATCCGGTCAAAGACATCGCCGGCATCTACACAACACAGATACTTCCGTTCTGTGATGAAAAGTCCCTACCGCTTTTCCTGGATTTTGAAACCGCCACCTATGACGGGCGCTAAATCTTGAAAGACTGAATGCTGACCAGACCCGTGGCGCACAGGGTGCGTTCGCCGTCCCGTTCCACATAGACATCGGCCCGGCCAACGCCAGTGCGCTTGCCCATATGGACAGCTTGGCCAATGGCGATCAGACGGTCGCCTACCGCAGGTGCCGTATTGTGGACTTCAAACCCCGTGGTCATGATGCCCTGATCTATCGGCAGCATCGTCGCCACGGCTGAACCGCCCGCGAAATCCATCAATGATGCACTGACGCCTGCCTGAATGGTTTTGCCGTCAAACGTCAGGTCTCTTCGCCAGGGAATTTCCAGCTCCGACGTGCCCCGCGTGAAGCCGATAACCTTGGCACCGTACAGTTGGAAAATGGGCATGGATTCGAGAAACCGGCGCACAAGAGCACCGTCAAATGGGTCATTCTCGATATCGCTGGGGCGGGGATTATCCATGGACTTTACCTCGTGATCACAATACTATAGCGACTGGTCTACATAATATGAAACATCATGGGAATAGAGAAAAAGAAGCAGCTAAAGAAACAGCGGGACAGCCTGATCTGGGCGGCGGCAAAATTGTTCCGTCGTCAGGGCTACAGCGGCACCGGCCTGCGGGATATTCTCGCCGCCAGTGGTGCTGCCCGCGGCTCCCTCTATCATTACTTCCCGGGCGGTAAGGAACAGATCGGCGCGGCGGCGGTCACCGCAGCCGGTGGCCTGGTGACCGAAACATTTGTGGAGCTGGCCCGGCAGGCGGACGGCCCGGCGGATTTCCTGCGCCGCTACACTGCCTTGCTTGTAGGCTGGTTGGAAGCCTCCGACTTTCGCGATGGTTGCCCCATTACCACGACCTTGCTGGAAACAACGCCGGGCTCTGCCGCTATCGGGGAGGCCGGGCGGGCGGTCTTTGCAGACTGGCAGTTGGTGATGGAGACCATGTTGGCACAGGACAATTGGCCCGCAGTACAAATCGCACCTATGGCGACGGCCATGATCGCGGGATTGGAAGGGGCGTTATTGCTGGCCCGTGTCCAGGGTACGGCACAGCCGATCCATGATACCGTTGGCGCATTGTGTACGCTGTTGGAAGCTAAAGAGGTTTGAAGACCTCCCGTTCCCCCTCAAACCCTTTCAGAGAGAATTGACCGAGGGAGCCATAAGCTCCCTCTTCGGCAGCCACGAAATCAGACGAGACGACGATATCCTCTCCCTGTTCACCCGCCACGGTTTCCAGGCGGGCGGCCATATTGACCGCAGCACCGATAGCAGTGAAATCCAGGCGGCTTTCTGTACCCACGTTGCCAAACAGCACCCGGCCTGGATGCAGTGCGATACCGCATTTGATGATCTCGTCAATATCCGCCTCATCTAAATCCGTGGCGATAGATGCTTGCGCTGCCTGTGCCGCCGTCAGGGCATCATGGCAACGTTGCTTCAAATCGACCTCCGCCTCATACGGGAAAATCGCCAGCAGACCATCGCCGGTAAACTTCAGGACCTCGCCCCCCTGTTCGGTGATCGGCGCGACCAGGCGTTCAAAAAAAGCATTCAACCGCGCCACCACCTCCGCCCCATCGTGGTGGGAGGTATAGCGAGAAAACCCCCGCAGATCAGCAGCCAGGATGACCGCATCGATCTCCTGCACATCACCACGCTGCACGCTGCCACTCAATATCCGGGCACCGGCACCGTGGCCAACATAGGTATCCAGAAATGTCACGGCAGTTCGACGCAGGGCATAGATTTCCGTGGCTCGGGCAAAGGCCGGGGTGACGGCGTCAAAGGCCGCCAGTTCATCGGCCAAAAAGCCGCCCGGCTGTCTGATGGCCCAGCTGATGCCATGGACCTCTCCGTTGGAAAAGAACATGGGTAGCATCAAATAATCACTGGCACCCTCTTTACGCAATTCGTCCGCGGTGTTGTAGCTGCTATCCGCATCTGGGCCGTCCAGATGAATACGAACAGGCTGGCCATGGCGATACACATGACCAATGGTGCTTTGTTGAAACAATTCACTGTCCAGCAATGCATAAGATGCTTCAATTACCTGAACACCTTCACCCTTGGTCCAGCTAAAACGCCGGCCCATGATAGAGGGGTGTAAAGTCCGAATAAAAACAGCGGCGCGATAAATATCAACCCCTGCACCGACCAGACGGGTGCAAAGTTCATCCAGCACTTGGCGCGGACCCTTGAATTGTCGGGCCGTAATCAACCAGTCGACCGTTTCATCAATCGCACTTTGATCTATGTCTGGTTCAGCGTTTGTCATCACCAAGCTATCCGACTTAAAGGGAACAACAGGAATTAATATCTTATCTAGGGCGTGAAGTCAGGATTTGCCAACGCAATTCTACTTGCTTTCAAAAGCGCCAATATCGACGCCGCTGCCAATGGGCCGCTGACTGCCTCGAATATCGACGAGTGGGGCGAAATTCGCGCTACCTTGATCCAACGCGGCGCTTTTCGGTCCCGGACTGAGATCCATTTTCCGCCAATCCCTGAATATCTGATCTGGATCAGTGACTGTCAGATTATTGATCATGGCCACCCCGGTTAAGCTGTTCGCCGGGAAATGCTTATTGCCGTCTGGATTAAAGGATGCCGCAATATTGTTGGCGATGACGCTGGACTGCGGCGGCGTACCATCTTTGTGACGTGTAATCGTGATCCAGGGTGGTCCCGGACGTAGTTGGTTGGGGTCCATGACCGTGTTATTGACCACGCGGACGTTGCGGGCGCCCATTACCGTAATGCCGTGCCAATGGTCGGTAATGATTACATTGTTTTCGATCCGCCAGTCGACAAAGGTACCGTCGAAAAGACCGATCCCCTGCAAGGTACAGCGGAACGGCTGGTCTGGGTCTTCGTAGTTGATGATCCTGTTTCCGCTAATGACGACACCGACGATCTCGCCCGTGCCAACCTTGCCGTCCGGACCCCTGGCATAGGATTGAATACCATCGTCATGATTGCCGTCAACGTTGTAGCAATTCTTGATCGTGTTGTGGCGAAAGGTCGTGTGATTGCTCAAGGCACGGATGCCATCACCCGAAAAGTTCTCAATAATATTACCGACGACCAGCGAATGGTATGCGTGCATGGCAATTCCATGGCGCACATTTTTCAGTCGGTTATTCTTCAACGTGATCCGTTTGCCCGTTGCCGTAATTCCAGACCGCGCTTTGTCGATCCAATCATTTGCCTGCCAGTTTGATATGTCGGGATGGGATTGAATATCAAAGCCCTCAATCACAATGTTATCGCTGTTACGATTTATGGCCACGATCGCGTCTTTGGGTTTAAGGGGACCCTGGACAGGGATTACGGTCAGGCCGCGCAGATGCCAAAACGAACTTCCACTAATCTTGATCGTCCTGAACTGTGGGGTGTGTCCGGCAAGTGCCGCGATGGTAATCGTGGCGACGTTGCGGCGATTATGTATAGTCAAATAGCCATAGTGACCATTTCGTAGGTAGACAATGTCCTTTGCTTTCAGGATGTCCTTTTTTCCAACCGCCCAAAGTGTACGCCAGGGCTCTGCCTGACTTCCCGTTTGGGAATCGTTCCCGCTTTCTGGATCTACGAAATAATCTTTGGCCTGGGCTCCTCTGCTGGACCCGCCGGTGACAAACAGCACCAGAATGACAGCACTAATGGAACGAATAGAAAAACTTTTATGATGCATGGCGTTGGTTCCGTGAAAAGTGATCGGACAGAGAAATCCTATTGCTCTACCTGCGGTCAGTCTACATGCTCTATGCAGAACGAAGTAATGGGGATGTGATCCATGTTACGCACGGGCCGGGAACATTTGGAAAAACTGCGTGATGACCGGGTGGTCTATATCGGTGGTGAGAAGGTTGAGGACGTAACCAGCCATCCCGCCTTTGCCCACGCTGCAGCTACGGCTGCTGCCATTTATGACATGAAAGCGGATCCTGCAAACCGGGACATCACGGCCTTTGAGGAGGATGGTGAGCTTTATTCGTCATACTACATTCGGTCCAAAAGCCGGGATGATCTGCGTAAGCGCTCAGCCGTGCATGCAAAAATAGCCCAGGCGACCTATGGGGTTTTTGGCCGTTCCCCCGATCATGTATCAAGCTTTGTGACTGGTATGGCGACGGATGCCCAGATCCTGAATACGGAACATGGTGATTTCTCCGGCAATCTGTTGGCTTATTACGACTATATGCGGAAACAGGATATCTATGCCGCCTATGCCGTATTACCGCCACAGGCGGCCCGCGACCCGGCCTTTTATCACAAACAAAACCTGCCCGTGCCGACCCTGCAAGTGGTTGGGGAGGCGGATGACGGTGTGATAATTTCCGGCATGAAGATGCTGGCCACGGGCGCGGTGATCGCCGATGAAATCTGGATCGGCAATGTTATTCCCCTGGCCCCTGATCAAGCCAGCCAGGCCATCACCTGTGCCTTGCCCTGCAACACCCCTGGTTTAAGCCTATGGTCACGCAAACCTATGGAGCCCAATGCCGTCACGGAATTCGATAGCCCCCTGACGTGGCGCTTTGACGAGACCGATGCCATGGTGCTGTGTGACAAAGTAAAAGTCCCGTGGGAGCGGATATTCTGCATCAATGATGCGGTGCAATCATCGCGCATCTATACCGCAACGCCGTCACATTGTTACGGCAACCACCAATCCAACGTGCGTTTTTTGACCAAGTTACGCCTGATTGTCGGCCTGGCCAGCAAGGTGACCCAATCCACAGGTGCCAACAAAATCCCGGCTGTTGCTGAAACCCTGGGCAAACTCTGTTCCTGGGAGGCCGGGTTGGCGGGCATGGTCAGCGGCCAGATTGAGGCGGCGGAAAGCTGGCCCGACGGCTATCTCACCTTCAATCGACGGATGATGTATGCCGCCCTGAACTGGTGCACCGATAGTCATTCTCAAATCATCGATGTGTTGCGCGAACTCTGCGGCGGGGGCGTTTTCCAAATGCCGGCTGATGTCAGCGTAATGCAGGATGATGCGCTGCGTGAGAGGTTCGAGACCTATTGGCAAACCCCGCAAATGGATGCCCTTGCCCGCATGAAGCTGTTTCGCCTGGCCTGGGATCTGGTCGGTTCGGAATTCGCCGGACGCCACCAGCAGTACGAGAAGTTCTATGCCGGCGCGTCCTTCATCGTCCGTGGCCATAGTTTTTGCGAGGCACCGTGGGGGGCGTTCGACAAAATTGTCGATGACCTGATGGCCAGCTACGACGTGCCGCAGTCTTTATAACGCCTCTATAAAGCGTCTGGGCCATCGGCAAAGCTTTTTCGGTACACTACCTCGCCGTCAGGAAAGGCGACCCAGGGCTGCGCACCACGGACCCAGACATTGGTTGGTTTGGGCAGCCATGTGGTGTCATCCAGGGTGCCCGGTTTCAGGCTGATGACGTTGGGTTGTGTTTCCAGCGTGTGATGAATGCGTGTGCCGCAATCGGCGCAAAATGAACCGCGAATGATTTGTGTGTCGCCCTGACGGTCGTAGGTTTTCAACTCACCTTTGGTCAGTTGAAAATGCGCCCCCGGCAGGCGGAATGACAGGCCAAACGCGCTGCCCGACTGGGTTTGGCAATGGTTGCAGTGGCAGGCATAGATTACGGTTGCTGCGCTGGTAATCTTGTAACGCACGGCACCGCACTGGCAGCCGCCTTCATAGGGCTGTGACATACGCTACCTCCTCCTGTCCGCCGGATCGCTTATGATAAGCATACCAAAGATCCTGAAAACACTCTAGGCAGCCGGGCTGGGAACCGGTATGGGTGAGGCAACATATAAATTTTGAAAAACGCACGATAGGAGACGACCCCATGGCCGATCTGGAAATGACAATATCGGACGGCATTGCCACCATGACAATGAACCGCCCCGATGCCCGCAATGCCCTGTCTATGGAGATGCGGTCCGAGATGGACCGGATGTTCCATGTGGCGGAATTTGACGACGCTGTGCGCTGTATCGTGCTGGAAGGTGCCGGCGATCATTTCATGGCGGGAGGCGATGTGAAGGCCATGCATGAATATCTTGGCAGCCATGATGCGGCAGAAACCCAGGCCTATTTCCTGCACCGTATTCATAACCTGCACACCATCATGTTCTCCATGCGTCGTATGCCCAAACCCATTGTCGCCAAGGTTTGCGGTGCCGCAGCGGGTGCCGGTGTTTCCATCGCGGCTGCCTGTGATTTGGTCATTGCGGAAGAAAGCAGCTTTTTCACCCTTGCCTATTGTCACATCGGCACCACGCCGGATGGTTCAGCCTCTTTCCATCTGCCCCGCACCATCGGTATCAAACGGTCGTTGGAGATGACTTTGCTGGGTGATCGTTATACCGCACAGCAGATGTCCGACATGGGCCTGGTCAATTTCGTTGTGGCCGATGCGGACCTGGATGCGGAAACAGACAAGCTGATGGCGCGTCTGGCCAGCGGACCCACCCACGTCTATGGCATGGGCAAGAAACTGATGTACCAGTCCCTGGAGAACCAATTCGAAAGCCAATTGCAGTTGGAAGCAGAATGTTTTGCGGATTGCGCCAAGCGGAACGACTACCGCGAAGGCGTCGCAGCATTCGTGGAAAAACGCAAAGCCAACTTCACCGGCACGTAGTCTTTAGCGCTCACGCGGTGCGCCCTTAAGTGAGGGCGCATTGCTCCTCGTGGGCGGCGCAGTGGCGCCGGGCCGCCGTCGCGTCCTGGGGTGCATCTCCTGTGGGGACCTAAAAAATCACCAAGGTTCGGCGTAGGGGCGAATTTCTACTAGGAATGAGCGGGTTGAGGGCGGCTGGTGGGCGGTGTGGTAAATTTCGCCGGCGATGTCGGCTGGCTTGGCGAAAAAGTTGTCGGGTTTGTCGGGCATTCTTTTGCGCACCATGGGCATGTCGATCATGGCATCGATCACCACATAGGCGATGTGTAGGCCCTGTGGCCCTAACTCCCGCGCCAGGCTTTCTGCCAATATACGCTGGGATGCCTTGGTCGGTGAAAAGCCGACAAATCGCGGCATGCCGCGGGTTGCGCCGGTATTCCCTGTCACGACCAAGGCCCCGCCACCTTGCGAGACCATATCAGCTGCCAATTCCTGGGCCGTGACCAATAACCCGGTGGTGTTGACTCTGAAATTCCGCTCAAACAGCTCCGTATCCAGTTCGGCGTAAGGTGCGAATGTGGCCAGGGCCGCATTGTAGATCACCATTTTCGGCCCGCCCTGTTCGGCGACGATTTTCTGCAATATGGCGCGATAGCCATCCAGATCGGCGATATCTGCGGCATAGGCGGTCGTGTGCTCAATCTCGCCTGCGAAGCTTTGCAGGCGATCTTTATGGCGCGCGATCATGGAGACTTTGTAGCCGCCCGCAACAAACCGGCGCACACAAGCCAAGCCTGTGCCCGCGCCGACGCCGATCACCAAACAATGTGGGCGCTCTACTGTCATGATGGCTTTTCTCCATTTCCAATGCCGCGACTTGCTATAGAATTATAGTATGACAGAAAACAGATTTATCATCGCCGGTGGCGGCATTGGCGGCCTGGCCGCTGCCCTGGGCCTGGCGCAAAAGGGCTTCACCTCTATCGTGTTGGAGAAATCGGCGGAGTTGAGCGAGATCGGTGCCGGCATACAGCTGGGCCCGAACGCCTTTCATTCCTTTGATTACCTGGGTGTCGGCGATGCGGCGCGCAAGAACGCCGTCTATGTGGATCAACTGCGCCTGATGGACGCCATGAGCGGGGAGGAGATCATGCATATCCCCTTGGATGAACCGTTCCGCAAGCGTTTCGGCAATCCCTATGCGGTTGTTCATCGGGGTGATCTGTACGGCGTGCTGTTACAGGGTTGTCAGGACAGCGACCTGATCGAATGCAGGACCAATGCTGATGTGCAATCTTATGACCAAGACGGCCACTCGGTCGTGGCCCATCTGGCCAATGGTGAAGAGGTCACAGGGACGGCCCTGATCGGGGCTGACGGCCTGTGGTCAAATGTGCGCCGTGGCGTCGTGGGCGATGATCAACCCCGGGTGTCGGGCCATACCACCTATCGATCCGTCATACCGACCGAACAAATGCCCGAGGATCTGCGCTGGAACGCCGCCACTCTGTGGGCCGGGCCGCGCTGTCATATCGTCCATTATCCTTTGTCGGATTGGAAATATTTCAACCTTGTCGTCACCTATCATAACAACGCGCCTGACCCCGTGGCCGGCAAACCGGTCAGCCAAGATGAGGTCTTGCAGGGCTTTCAACATATCAATGAAAAAATCCTCAAAGTCATTCGCCACGGTAATGATTGGAAGCTGTGGGTGCTGTGTGACCGGGACCCGGTGGAAAATTGGGTTGATGGCCGGGTGACGTTGTTGGGGGACGCGGCCCACCCCATGATGCAATATTATGCCCAGGGTGCCTGCATGGCCATGGAGGACGCGGTCTGTCTGTCCCACATGATGGACCGGCACAGGGGCGATATCGATCTGGCCTTTGCCGCCTATAATGATCAACGCATGATCCGTACCGCTCGGGTTCAGCTGGGTGCCCGCGCCATCGGCGATCATATCTATCACCCCGACGGCGCGCATGCCCGTGTCCGCAACCATATAATGGGCAATATGACGGTGGAAGATTACTACAACAGCCTGGAATGGCTGTACGGCGGCACCGGCCTGGATGAAAACTAAATCAACCCATGGGGATTTTCTTCGGCGCGGCCTTTGCAACGGCCCTGGGTCGTGGATTGCGCCGAAACCCCCAGGCGACTGGTAGGGACACGCCGGCAAGGCCGAACAGGGCGGCAATTATGGTGATTGTGCACATGGTCTTTGCTCCTCTAAAATTTGTCAGGCCTCAGGTATCGTCGTTGTGGGCGACAATCCAGTTCATGGCATGGCCGTTGATCTGCTGAGAATGCATCTGCACGGAGGCAAAGCCGCATGTGGCCACCAGGGCCTCAACCTCCGCCCCCGCCCGCATGTTGTAGATCGAACCTGGGAATTTCGCTGCATAAGCGCCGTCATCGCCGGGCCGAAAGCCGAGCACGAAACGCCCGCCTGGGGCCAGCACCCGCGATATCTCCCGCAAATGAACCTCCGGCTGGACCCAGAAATAGATCGTATGAACAGAATATATCCGCTCAAAACTGCGCGTCTCATAAGGCGGCGCGGCGCTGTCGCCGTGATCCAGGGACAGCAGGTTGTGGGCCAAAAGGACGGAATTGCGCCGGCGGGCAACCCGCAACATCACGTCGGAGAAATCAATCCCCGTCAGTTTCAGGTTATCGGCGCATACAGCTGCCTTGCTCAGGGTCGTGCCATGGCCGCAACCGATCTCCAGCACCCGATCCCCGTCGGCAATGGCAAGATGATCCAGCGTTCTGTTGTTTTCTTGAGCGGTTTCCGATGCCATGACCCAGGCCACAATATAGCCCAACAGGCCTGACGGGCGACGGCTTTGCCGGGCGATGAATTCAGCTTTGGGCATCATGACCTCCTATTTTGAGGACGGCTTTTTGTCCCAGCCAGTAGGTGAAACAGGCCCCGGCAATCGCCATGGCGAACACGGCGATACAGCCTTCCGGGATGGTGATACAAAATCCCAATGCCAGCGTCGGTACGACAAAGATAAAAAGAGGCCAATTCCGGGTGATCAGATTTTCGTTCAGGAACCACGTCATCGTTAAACTCCATGTATTCGACCGTGCGACAACAAGCGCATCGCTTCTGTGGCCAAAGATTTAGGGATGAAATGGCATGCAATCTCTCCGAAAACGAAAAAAACCTCGCCGATTTCGAAATCAGCGAGGTTTTTCCGAATATAGCGCTATTCTCGGGGTGTTTTTCCCTGGGGCGACGCGCGATAGGCTCTCGGTGTCATCCCGGTTATGTCCTTAAAGGCCCGGTTGAAGGGGCCAAGTGAGGAAAAACCGCTCTCCAGGGCAATTGTCAGTATCGGCAGGGCGGTGGCACCTGGATCAGCGAAGCGGGCGCGGACCTCGTCAATGCGATAACGAATGAGGAACTCGTTGAAATTCCGATGCCCCATGCGGCCATTGATCAAACGTCGGAGACGGTATTCCTGGGTTCCGAGGCGTTGTGCCAGTTGTCGAATACTCAACCCCTCCACACGGTAAACCAGGTCCGCCTCCAGAGCCGACTTAAGGGCTGCCAACAAGGCGTCCTCCGCACGGCCCGCGACCAGATTTTCTGTCCCGTCTGGTGGCTCATCTAGCTTTTCTGGCGTTGTGGTTGTCGTGGATATCGATGCCTCAACGGGCGATGGGGGCAGCGCCATGGGTTTAAGCTGTGTCAGGGTCAGGGCAAAACCAAAGGTCAGGCAGAAAATGGCGGCGATATTCAGCATTTCAAGCATTTGGCCGGGCTGCTGATCCCGCAGCAGAATTTCTATCCCCAGGACCACCAGGATGTAGATGCCACTGATCGCGACAAAAATTGTACGCAGGTGCCGCCGCGCCTCAACCAGATCAGCCGCCTTACCCGTAAGGGCCAATATCAGGGCGGCCAGGGTCAGACCCAATGATAGCATTTGATGCAGGACCAGGGCAATTTGACCCGGATCAAAGCTGGCAAAAAAACTAACCTCGCCAGCGCTGGTTATCGCCGCTGGTGGGCCGCCATATCTGTGCCAAAAACCCATTGCTTCCATGGTCAGCAATATGACGGCGTGCCAGGGACGCAGTCTGAATTGATCATCAAAGACGGCGCGGGACATTAGGTAAAAGAACAATGCCGCGCCAAAACAGCCAAAGAAAATGGGCAGCTCCAATATGCCTAACTGCCAATGCCGGTCCAGTGGCGGGCACAGCAAATAGGACACGATGGCGAATAGGAAAAGTGCGGCCAATCTACCCGGCAGACTTTTGTGGGTATCCCGCAACCAAAGCATCGCCAGGAAGGTCAACATCGTGACTGACGCCAGTCTGAGGGCAAGTTCGAATGGGTTCATGGGCCTAATCTAACTGTAAACCGAACGAAATTTGAAGGCCAATTACATAGCTCCTGAACCAATGGTGTAAATTGTAGTTCCGTGCCGCGCCCACTGTGTGGCAAGCTGTACAGCAATGTTAATAAAAATTCCAAATTTGGGAGGATGAAAAATGCCGAAATGGATTGATCATATCGTCGTGCGGGTCAACGATATTGAGGAAAGCCTGAAAGATTACGAAACCAAGCTGGGCATGAAGGCCAGCAAGGGACCGGATGCCATTCCCGCCATGGGCATGACGCGGGCGATCTTACCCCTGGGCGACGATGGCCGATTTATTGAACTGGCTGAACCCCTGGGCGAAGGCGGGGCCATTGGCGGTGCACTGGAAAGATACGGCGAAGGGGTGCACCTAGTGGCCTTGGCCGTGGACAACCTGGCAGAGGCCGCAGCCGAGATGAAAGCCAACGGCGCGCGGGTCATCGAATCCGGTACACAGGTTTTCATCCATCCAAAAGATGGCCATGGCGTGATGTATCAGCTCATCGAACGGGAATAGCACCGTTCGAAAACCCCTGTCCCGGCGCGCCCTATCGCGCCATCCTTATCGTGTCGGGACCGGTTTTTCGCCCTGGTAGTCGTAGAAACCGCGACCGGATTTGCGGCCAACCCAGCCGGCTTCGACGTATTTGACCAGCAGGGGGCAGGGGCGGTACTTGGTGTCGGCCAAGCCTTCATACAGCACCTGCATGATTGCCAGGCAGGTATCCAGGCCGATGAAATCCGCCAGTTCCAGCGGGCCCATGCGGTGGTTGGCGCCCAGGCGCATGGA
>JAPKBD010000401.1 GCA_028824965.1 Alphaproteobacteria bacterium
ATCTGAAGAAGAGGCGTAAGTCATGAAACTGAATGAATTGCGCGATAATGCGGGCGCCCGCTACAAATCCAAACGTCTTGGCCGGGGTCCCGGTTCGGGCAAGGGCAAGACCGCTGGCCGTGGGCACAAGGGTCAAAAATCCCGCTCGGGCGTGGCTATCAAGGGTTTCGAGGGCGGTCAGATGCCCTTGTACCGCCGCCTGCCGAAGCGCGGCTTTAACAACATTTTTGCCAAAAACTACCAACTGGTAAATCTGGGCCGTTTGCAGGCTGCCGTAGATGCCGGAAAGTTGGATGCCAGTAATCCCATTGGGATTGATGAGCTGCTAGCCTCCGGTGTGGTGCGCCGACCGCGTGATGGCGTGCGGCTATTGGCCAAGGGCGAATTGAAAGCCAAGGTTGAGATTACCGTGGCTGGTGCGTCCGCTGCGGCGATTACGGCCGTGGAGGCCGCGGGCGGTAAGGTCATCGTGACCATTGCCAAGGAAGTGGCTTCCGATAGCTAGGCCGAAGATAAGGCCGACACGTAAATCGTTTTTGACGCGTTAAACGTTTGCGACGCGTAAAGCTAGGGATTTGGACAGGCGACGGCATCATGTAATGCAAAGTTGCCTCAAGGACGGACAATATGGCATCAGCGGCTGAACAACTGGCGGCTAACATAAATTTCAGCGCCTTTTCAAAGGCGACGGAGTTGAAGAAACGTCTTTGGTTCACCCTGGGCGCCCTGATCATCTATCGCATCGGGACCTATATACCGATTCCCGGCATTGACCCGGCGGCGCTGGCGGATATTTTCGATCAACAACGCGGTGGCATCCTCGGGATGTTCGACGTGTTCTCGGGCGGTGCCCTGGGGCGGATGACGATTTTCGCCCTGAATATCATGCCCTACATTTCGGCCTCTATTATTATTCAGCTGCTGACCACTGTATCGCCCCATCTGGAGCAGCTGAAGAAAGAGGGCGAACAGGGCCGGAAGAAAATTAATCAATACACGCGCTATGGCACGGTCGTGCTGACCGCGTTGCAGGCCTATGGCATTGCCGCCGGGTTGGAGGGCATGACGGCCTCGGGGGGACAGGGTGTTGTCCTTGCAGGCGGGATGTTCTTTAAGGCGAGTACGGTGATCACCCTTGTGGGCGGCACTATTTTCTTGATGTGGCTGGGTGAGCAAATCACTGCGCGTGGCGTGGGTAATGGCATCTCATTGATTATTTTCGCCGGCATTGTGGCACAATTGCCCTCTGCCATCGCCTCGACCCTTGAGTTGGGCCGCACCGGCGCCTTGAACACCTTGTTCATCATGTTCCTGATTATTCTGGTCATCGGCACCATCACTTTCATCGTCTTTATCGAGCGGGCCCAACGGCGCATCGTGGTGCAATACCCCAAACGCCAGGTCGGCCAACGGATGTTTGGCGGCGAGAGCAGCCATATGCCGTTAAAGCTGAATACGGCTGGTGTTATTCCGCCGATTTTCGCCTCCTCGCTGTTATTGTTGCCGGTTACGGTTGCCTCCTTCTCTGCCCAGGGTGGACCGGAATGGCTGACCACCGTGACCTCCCTGCTGGGACGGGGCCAGCCGTTGTACATGGCGATGTATATTGGCGGCATTGTGTTTTTCTGTTTCTTCTATACCGCCATCGTTTTCAACCCCGCCGACACTGCGGATAACCTGAAGAAGTACGGCGGGTTTATTCCCGGTATCAGGCCCGGCAAGCGGACGGCGGAATATCTTGATTATGTGCTGACCCGATTGACGGTTGTTGGCGTCGGCTACTTGGCCCTGGTTTGTCTGCTGCCGGAAATATTGATGTCCCAATATGCCGTGCCTTTCTATTTTGGCGGCACATCCCTGCTCATCGTGGTCAGTGTTACCATGGATACAGTCAGCCAAATTCAATCCCATTTGCTGGCCCATCAATATGAGGGCCTGATCAAGAAGTCGAAACTGCGGGGGCGCAACAAGTGAGGCTGATCCTGTTAGGCCCCCCGGGCGCCGGCAAAGGCACCCAGGCTCAGCGCTTGGTTCATGCTTATAATATTGTGCAGCTGTCCACTGGTGACATGCTACGTGCCGCCGTGGCCACGGGTTCGCCCATAGGCCTGCGCGCCAAGGCCGTGATGGAAGCGGGCGACCTGGTCTCCGACGATATTCTGATCGGCATGATCGCCTGCCGGGTGAACGAGGACGACTGCAGGAACGGCTTTATTCTGGATGGCTTCCCGCGCACCCTAGCCCAGGCCGAGGCGTTGGAGGGGATGCTGGCGGAGAAATCACTGACCCTGGATGCCGTGATCGAAATGAAGGTTGATGATGCACTACTGATTGGCAGGATCACCGGCCGTTATACCTGCGCCAATTGCGGCGCGGGCTATCACGACGAAATTTTGCAGCCGAAAGTGTCTGGTATCTGCGATAACTGTGGCCGCACGGACTTCAACCGCCGGTCCGACGATAACGTAGAAGCGGTGGGAACACGGTTGGCTGCCTATCATGAACAAACGGCGCCGTTATTGCCCTTTTACCGGGCCAAGGGCAGTTTGAAGACAATTGACGGCATGGCTGAAATCGATGCCGTGACTAAGGCAATGAAAGCTATCTTGGATGCAGGTTAAAGCATTGACTTGCTGGCCAAAAGGCATTAGATCGCGGGGTTCCACATGCATTGTGAACGCCGCTGATGTGGTTGCTCCCATGAGCAGGATTCGAACCGGTCCATTGATCGGTTTGGCCGCACATGTTGAGTGGTTTTGAACGAGTTATTGACTAGACACTGACTAGATATAGTCGAGACGTAGACGAGGAGAAGCTGGGTGGCGCGGATAGCAGGCATCAACATTCCGACCAACAAACGGGTCGAGATTTCTTTAACGTATATTCATGGCATTGGCAGAACCAAAGCCACCGAGATATGCGGAAAAGTTGGCATCCCACGGGAACGCCGGGTGGCGGAACTGACCGATCAGGAAGTCATCCAAATTCGTGAAGTGATCGACCAGGACCATATGGTCGAGGGCGATTTGCGTCGTGACGTGGCGATGAACATAAAGCGTTTGATGGATTTGGGCTGCTATCGTGGCATTCGTCATCGTAAGGGCTTGCCGCTACGCGGTCAGCGCACCCATACAAACGCGCGCACGCGCAAAGGCCCGGCTCGTCCCATTGCCGGCAAGAAAAAGGCGTAGGCCAAAATGGCAAAAGAACGTACACGCGTCCGCCGCCGCGAGAAGAAAAATATCATCTCCGGCGTGGCCCATGTCAATGCGACATTCAACAACACCATGATTTCCATTTCCGATGTGCAGGGCAATATCATTGCCTGG
>JAPKBD010000402.1 GCA_028824965.1 Alphaproteobacteria bacterium
CGGGCGGCACGACGGGCATGCCAAAGGGTGTGTTGTGGCGGCAGACGGACATCTTTTTTGGTCTGATCGCGCAAACCCCCGTGGGCACGACCCAGGACCAAACCGTTGCCGATGTAAGCCGCCGCGTTGATGGCGGCCGCCTGGGCAAGGCCATGCCGCTGGCCCCGATGATGCATGCATCCGGCACCTGCATGGCGCTGGGTGCTATGTTCCGGGGCAGTGCCATCGTTATCCAGGATACGGTCGATCACTTCGACGCGCGTGAGATCGTCTCAATCTTTGAGCGCGAAGAGATTACCCAGGCGACGTTGATCGGTGACGCCTTCGCCCTGCCCCTGTTGGCGGAGATGGACCGGGGCGATTATAACCTGTCCGCCATGTCCATGATCAACTCCGGCGGCGCGGTGTTATCCCCCAACAATAAGATACGCCTGCAGGAACATATGCCGGAGATGCTGTTGGTTGATGCGGTTGGCTCCTCCGAGGCGGGCCGCCAAGCCATGAACCTGTCGAAAGGCGGCAAGACGAAATCATCTGTTGATTTCAGCATGGACCCGAACGCCCGCGTGATCAGCGAAGACCGCACACGGATATTACAAGCTGGCGATGACGAGACCGGCTGGGTGGCCCAGCGCGAACCTGTCGCCATGGGTTATTTGAACGACGGGCCGAAAACCGCCGTCTCGTTTCCCACCATCGACGGTGAACGCTATGCGGTACCGGGCGACCGGGCGCGCATGAACGATGACGGCAGCTATCATTTTCTGGGCCGGGATTCTGTCACCATTAATTCCGGTGGTGAAAAAATCTTTGCCGAAGAAGTCGAGGTGACCCTGAAATCCCTGACTGGCATTATTGATGCGACGGTGGTGGGTATTCAGGACGCTACCTGGGGGCAAAAAGTTGTCGCCATTATCTCCACCGCCCCGGACGCCGCGATCACCGAGCGTCAGGTGCAGGATCATTGCAAAACCATGACCGCATCCTACAAAGCACCCAAGAACGTGATCTTTGTGGATGAGGTTTTCCGCGCCGCCAATGGCAAGGCCAGCTACGAATGGGCCCGTGACGTGGCCAACAAGGCCTTAGGTGGCGCCCTAAGTGAGGCGAGCTCATGAATTTTGATTTCTCGCCGGAGCAGGAATTGCTGCGCGACCAGGCACGCAGTTTCCTCACTGCCAATTGCGGCGCAGGCCTAGCTCGCAAAATGCTGGACGGCGATGATGCTGCCGGCGATGGTTTGTACAAACAGATGGCCGAACTGGGCTGGCTGGGCACGGCGGTACCGGAAGAATATGGTGGCTTCGCTGCCGGTGGGTTGGAGCTTTGCGTACTGGCGGAAGAGCTAGGCCGCAGCCTGGCACCCGGACCCATCGCCACGGCGACCTATCTTGCCATACCCTTGCTATTGCTGGCGGGCAGCGAGGCGCAGAAACGAAAGTATCTGCCTGCCCTGGTGCAGGGTGAGTTGACGGTAACCATCGCGGTCAACGAAGGTCCGCGCAATGCCACGCCCAAAAACGTTGCGACCCTGGCAAAGGATGGTCTGATTACAGGCGTGAAATATCCTGTGGCCGATGGGGCGCGGGCAGATTTAGCTTTGGTGTTGAGCAGTGATGCGGGCGGTAGTTTTCATCTGGTCGCCCTGAGCGATCCTGGCGTGGTGCGGGAGGCTATCCCGGCCCAGGATTTTGGTCGACCCCAGGCCAAAGTGACTTTCACGAATGCTGCAGCGGAACCTTTAGGGACGCCGGGTGACGGTTGGTCTTTACTGGCGCAGATCTATGACCACGCTGCGGTCCTCTATGCCTTTGAACAAATGGGCGGGGCCCATGTGGCCCTGGACCAGGCCTGCGATTACGCCCGGGACCGTTTTGCCTTTGGCCGGGCCATCGGCAGCTATCAGGGTTTGAAACATAAACTGGCGGATATGTATGTGGCCGCAACCCTGGCAAAAGCAAATTGCTATTACGCCGCCTGGGCCCTAAGCACGAAAAGCACAGGCGCGGTGGAACTGCCCCTGGCAGCCGCAACAGCGCGGGTCAGCGCCACCAAAGCATATGATCTGTGCGCCTCAGAAAACATTCAGATCCACGGCGGCATGGGCTGCACCTGGGAGGTTGACTGCCATTTGTATTACCGACGCGCGCGATCTTTGGCCGTCAACATCGGCAGCAATTTGATCTGGGAAGAAAAATTGGTGTGCGCGCTAGAAGCGAGAGAGGCGGCATAATGGATTTTTCAGACACACCAGAAGAAGCCGCCTTTCGCTTGGAAGTTCGCGCTTGGCTGGATGCCAATGCCACGCCAAAGGCGCACCCCAATCAAACCTGGGCCTCGGTGCTGGAGGATAAGTCGCGGGACAACATTGTCCGCCTGTGCAAGGAATTTCAGAAAAAGCGCCACGCCGATGGCTGGGCCTGCCTGCAGTGGCCTAGGGAATATGGCGGCCGTGGCTGCACGTCGATAGAGCGGGTGATCTATGGCCAGGAAGAAGGCCGTTACATCGTGCCCCGTGGCGTGGTTGAAATTGGCCAGGGCATGGCCGGGCCAATTTTGATGAAATACGCCAGCGCCGAACAGAAAGCCCACTACCTGCCCCCAATGGCAACGGGGGAGGAGATTTGGTGTCAGATTTTTTCCGAGGCCACGGCAGGTTCCGATCTGGCGGGTCTGCGCATGTCTGCAACGAGAGACGGTGACGCCGATGACGCAGACTGGATCCTGGACGGTGAGAAGATCTGGACGTCCGGTGCCCACTATAGTGACTTCGGTATCACCATCGCGCGCTCTGACAAAGACGTCGCAAAGCACAAAGGCCTGACGTTTTTCTTCATCGACATGAAATCGCCGGGCATTTCGATCGAGCCGATCAAACAAATCTCCGGCAGCTCCCACTTCAACACTGTGCGGTTTGACAAGGTGCGGGTGCCTGATGCCCAGCGTTTGGGCGCGGTGGGTGAGGGTTGGAAGGTCGCGATGGCCACCTTGATGAACGAACGGGTTTCGGTGGGCGAGGCGCCGGGGCCTGATTTCGAACAGATTTTTGCCCTGGCGCAAAATGTTGAACTGGATGACCGACCGGCCATTGAAAACCAATTGGTACGATCAAAACTGGCGCATTGGTATTGCGAGACGGCTGGGTTAAAAAACACGCGTATGCGTTCCGTATCCGCCCTGTCGCGGGGGGAAACACCGGGGCCGGAAAATTCCATCACCAAATTGGTCTCCGGCATCAAGGCCCAGGATATTGCCCGCTTTGGCGCTGAT
>JAPKBD010000059.1 GCA_028824965.1 Alphaproteobacteria bacterium
GGCAAATTTTCATGCGGCCGGGTACAAATTCGATATCGAGTTCATGCCATGGAAACGCGGTTACCAAGAAGTACTGAAACATACGCGCGACGGCACGTTTCCCTATTCATCAACCCAGAAACGACGCCAGAAATTTCACTATTCAGCGGCAATTATTGTGGTTCCGGCATATATCTTCGCCGCCCCCAGTTCTGATTTTGATCCCACATCGACGGAAGGATTGAATGGACAAACTTTTTGCCGTTCTTTGGGTTATTCAATTCCGGAGCCGCTTAAACTCTTTATCGACAATGGAAGCATAACCGTCGTTCGAACGCCAAAGATTGAAAATAGTTATCGCATGCTTATCGCAGGACGCTGCGACATTGTCTTTTGGAACAGGGATATCGCGGCAAAAATTACCAAGAAGATGACTGAAAGTGGGTTGCCCAAATTGCGTCGCTTAAAGATCGGCGCCAATGCTTCGAAGCTCTATTTCATAGTCGCGCAGGACCATCCCCTGGGTCAAAAACTGATCAACGCTGTCAATGCAGGCCTCAAACTTTTGAAAACGAACGGTAGGTACAAGAACACCTTGGAACGGCATATTGGTCCAAGCTAACAATTTCTGCCTTTGAATAGGGTGCGCCCATGAGCATCAACACCGCTGTCGGAAGCTGTCTGTGCGGCACCGTCGTCTTCGAATTTACCCTGCCAACTGTCTTCGCCGGCCATTGCCATTGTACCATGTGTCAACGGGCCCACGGCGCAGGCTTCGTCACCTGGATCGGTGTCCGGGAAGACGGCTTTCGCATTACCAAAGGTGCGGGAGAGGTGGAGCATTTCAAAAGCTCCCCCCACACCACGCGAAGCTTCTGCCGCCGCTGTGGCAGCTCCATGTTCTGCAACAACGACACCCACGAAAACCTCATCGACATCACCCTGGCCAACGTCCACGGCAAGATCGACCGGGAGATCAAAGCCCATTTCTACAACGACTGCCGCGCCCCCTGGACGGACGTCAACGACGACCTAAAAAAACTGGGCGGTGAGAGTGGAACCGAGGCGCTTTAAGCGACAGAGTGCTGGCGTCCCCCTTAGACCCAGCGCGGCCTAGTTTGCTTCGGCCTAGGCCTCGTCTTCCGGCCAAACTTCTGCCAGCACGCGGAAGGCGGAGGCGGCGACGGGCCAGCCGGCGTAGTGGGCGGCTTGGGTGATCATGCCTTCGATCTTGTCACGGGGGACGCCAAGGTTTTTTGCGCCAACAAAATGAATGCGTTGTTCGGCTTCCCGATTTAGGGCGACCAGCATGGTGCAGGTGATGAGGGAGCGTTCTTCGAGGCTCATCTCTTCGCCCTGCCAGACATCGCCGAATAGATGCTCCACCGTGTATTTGCCGAATTTCTTTGGCAGGCGGGTGCCGCGAGGGCTGCCTTCCAGAATTTTCTTGGCCAGGGCGACGCCTTTGTCCCGTTTCTCGTTGCTGTCACTCATCAGGTTGTTTCCTTCATTGTCACACTTAGGTTCAGGTGTCGCAGGCCCAACAGGCGGTTGTTGGGGACGTATTCCGCCCCGCCGGCCAATTCGAAATGGTCGATGCGGCGCACTAGTTCTTCGATAGCGATCTTAATCTCCAACCGCGCCAGGGCGGCACCAAGACAGACGTGGGCACCAAAGCCAAAGCCGATATGGCGGTTGGGTCGGCGGGAGATATCAAAATCGAACGGGTTGTCGAACATGGCACTGTCCCGGTTGGCGGACATCTCCCATATGGTGACCTTGTCGCCACGCTTCAGGGTCTTGCTCCCCAGCTCCGTATCCTCCGTCACCGTGCGCCGTTTATAGATCGATGGCGTCATCCAGCGGACAAATTCCTCCACTGCCGACTTCACCAAGGCAGGATCATCGCGCAACTGTTGCAGCTGATTGGGATGTTCGATCAAGGTGCGCATGCCGCCGCCAATTGCACCCCGCGTGGTCTCGGCCCCTGCGGGGAATAAAAGAACAAAGAAATTGACCAGCTCCTCATCCGTCAGGGCGCGACCGTCTTCGTCATCCAGGCGGGCTTGAACAACCTTGGTCAAAATGTCATCGCCCGGATTGCGTCGTTTATCCGCGATGATGCCTTTCGCATAGTCCCGGATCTTTAGATAATATTCCCTGGCCATGACGTTTTGGCTGTCGCCTGCGATGCCCTTGTCGATCCATTCGATCAATTGTGTCCGGTCTTCTTGCGGTACACCAAGGACGATGCAAATGGCTTGGGCGGGCAGCTCCCGCGAAAACGCCGGGACGAAATCAAATACCGGCCCGACCGGAAAGGCATCGATCAACAGATTGGCCCGGCGGCGCAATTCATCTTCCAGCTGACCGATGATTTGATTCGTGAAGCCTTTGTTGACCAGGCCACGCAAAACGCGATGGTGCGGGTCATCGGTGTAATTGAGAATTTTGCCCGCCGCCCGCTCGTCCTTCATGGTGGTGCCGCCGCCCGTCCGGTCACCGCCTGTATTGGAGGAGAATATCCCCGGCGTACGCAATATATACATGATGTCTTCGTAACGGCTGATGACCCAAAACCCCTCCCCATCCGGCGATGTTGGCGTCGGGGGGGACCAGTGCACCGGGTCGTTCTGCCGCAACCAAGTGAAATACGCCTGGGGGAAACCATCCTTAAAGCTGGCATCGTCGGCAAGATCAATGGGCGCAATAGTTGGCGTAACTGGGGGCGGGGCCTTCATGTTCAAATCCCTTCACCAAGGCGCAATTGCATGCTGGGCTGCCCGCGCAAGCTTAAATTATTGCGCCAGGCGACATCCCCATTCGGCAGACCCAGTTTCGGATATCGACGCAGCAGAGCCGGCAGGGCGACCTCCATCTCCAACCGCGCCAGGGGGCCACCAAGGCAAAAATGTGCGCCATAGCCAAAGGCCACATGCTGTTTGCTGTTGGCTCTGCGAATATCGAATTTATCCGGCACCTCAAACTTACGATGGTCCCGATTGGCTGCCAAACAATAGAGGTAGACGTTTTCGCCTTTGGAAATCTTCTGTCCGTGCCATTCGAAATCCACTGCCGCAAAGCGCTTCAACATAAACAGCGCACCGTCGTAGCGGAGGATCTCCTCCACCGCGCCGGCGACGACATTCGGGTCGTCCAGATTATCCCGCAGGTCCTGCATTTGGCTTGGGTTACGGATGAGGGTGCGCAGGCCGTTGGAGAGCAGGTTCATGGTCGTCTCATGACCGGCAAAGAGGAACAGGATCAGATTTCCGATCAGCTCCTCCGTCGTTAACTGATCATCGCCATCACGGGCGGCGATTAACTTATCAATGATGGCGTCTTGGGGATTGTCGCGCCGGTGGGCGATGAACTCCGTCAAATAGGCAGTCATTTCCTCTGCCGCGCGGGCGGGCGGGCGAATAATATCCTCGCCCGGCACACCAAGTCCTTTGGCAATGTCATCGGACCAGCGATGCAGATCTTTTAACACTGTTTTTGGCACCCCGATCAGCAAGGCGATGACAGCAGCCGGCAGCGGATAGGCAAAGGACTGCACAAAGTCCACATCACCCGCTGGGGCCCCCTCCCCCCACCGGGCATTTGTGCCAGCAGTTCGTCGACGAGCGTCGCGATTTCTGGCCGCAGCCCCTCAATCGCCGTAGGGGTCAGGCCCCGGTTCGCCAACTTACGCAACCGGGTATGGTCAGGGGGTTCGGAGATCACCACCCAGGTTTTCAACGAAGAGGCATAGGCGCGATAGGTCTCGCGAAACTCCTCCTCGAATATTTCCGCAGGCGGCATATTCCGGGCCACACCGAGGCGACGGTCATTAAACCCGGCCCGCACATCCTTGTATCTGGTGACCATCCAGGCACCGCCCTGGGACGACCAGTGGATAGGCGCATCATCCTGAAGACGTTGCAGCAGCGGCACCGGATCAGCCATAAAGGGGATCCTGTTCGGATCTGCCTGCAACAAATCTACCACAGGATCGCCTGGGTCGCCTGGGGTGCTTGCGCTCATGGCAACTAGCTGCGCCAGCCGCTGGACAGACCCGCCATCAGGCCACCATCAACGATGATGTGCTGACCGTTGAGCCAGGAAATATGCCCCTCCGCCAATTGCACCAAGGCTTCGGCAATATCGACCGGCTGAGCCGCGCGGCCGATCACGTCGATCATGGATTGCATGTTCTCTTCACCTACATCGTTGGTGAAATCCGGCAAAATGGGCGTATCCACAGGGCCCGGGCCCACATCGTTGACCCGAATTCCGCGCGAAAGACCTTTGCCCGCCAGCACCATGGTGTAGAGGACGACAGCTTCTTTCGAGAAGGTATAGGAGTCTGTGCCCACCGCCTCCTCATTCGCGGTCCACCAGGCGACGCCGTCGTCAAAGCCTTTGGTGTCCATCAACTCCTTCAGATAGCCCCGCCGCTTGCGCCAGTTATTGCCGGCGATGGAGGCGACGTTGACCACGGTGCCGCCATCGGCGATGCGGTCCCAGACTTTTTCCGTCAGATAACGCAGGCCAAAGAAGTTGACGCGCATGGTCAGTTCATTGCCCACTGCCATAGGCACGCCGGCCACATTCAGGAGTGAGGAAAATTTACCTTCCAATTTGCCCACGACGGCATCGATGCTGGCCGGGTCGCTTAAATCAACTTCGTGGTTCGTAATATCACCATTTCTGGATGGCTTGATATCCAGAGAGACCACTTTGTGGCCCCGTTCGACCAGCAATTTTGCCGTCGCCTCACCTACGCCCGAGGCGCCGCCCGTCATAAGAATGGGGTGTTCCATGTTCATAATATCTTCCCGGTTTTTAAGTTGTTTTCAGTCTGATGAGTTGGTTTTCTTGTCGATGTCTTGTAATTCCGAAAGAGAGGCGAGGCGCGCCGTCGTCGCAGCCAAGTCCCGGCTGGTGGCCTCCAGCCGGTTTGCGACATCGTCCTGGGGGCCACCCGCTGAATGGTTACCCGCAACCAGGCCGCGATACACAAATTCCGTCATTTCGTCAGCCGTGCGGGCAGGGTCAAATTGCCCCACACCCATACGATGACGCCAGGTTAGTTGATCAATGCCACCGAGGATCATTTGCGGCACCAAGCGCAAGGGAGTCTCTGCACGCAGTTCACCGCTTGCGATCCCCTCGGTTAGGATCGCGTCCATATGGCCGGCATATTTCCGGTTCAGCTCATATATCCGGGTGGAAAGATAATCAGCTTCGGAGCGGATATGGCGGTAGAGCAAACGGGTCAGATCAGGGTTCTCCTGAAATGCCACAAGGAGGCGCCAAATCATGAAGCGCAGGCGATTGCGCACTCCGGATATACCTGCCAATTGCAGGTCGTAGTCAGCCAGCAGCTTTTCATAGCTGACCTCTAACACCGCGATGAGCAGATCACGCTTGGTTTTGAAAAACCTATAGAGGGAGCCTTCGACCAGGTCCGCCCGCGCGGCGATCTCGCTCATGGCGGCTTCTTCATAACCTTTTTCCACGAACACCGCGCGTGCCGCGGCCATGATATCCATACGGCGGCGTTCGCGCGGCAGACGCGCGCGCTTCGCTTTTGTGGAATTTTGAGCCGACGTTGCCAATTTAAATCGCCTAAAGTTACCCAGAGCCTTAATGAGGATAACTCATCAGCGATTTTTAAGTCAATATGACGAACGCCCCGGCGTGCCAAACAGTCAACAAGGTCGGAAAAAAACACCCCGGCCAGGGGAACGGGCCGGGGTGCATGGATGGGCAGGATCCCAGACTAATTCTGGGGATGGACGGTAACTACGCAGCCCTTACAGTCGCTAAGAATTGTTCGACTTGCTCTTTCAAATCACCGGCTTGGCGACTTAGGTCTGAGGTCGCATCCAAAACCTTCGTGGCGGCGGCGCCTGTATCCTGGGCCCCCTGGTTGACATCGTCGATGCTGCTGTTGACCTCTTCCGTACCGTGCGCGGCTTCTTGCACATTACGGCTGATTTCCTGGGTAGATGCCCCTTGTTATTCGACCGCAGCTGAGATCGAATTGCCGATCTCGCTGATCTGGTTGATGGTTTCCGAAATGCCCTCAATCGCGGTTACGGCCGCACCTGTTGCATTTTGAATTTCCGCTATTTGTTCGGAAATTTCCTCCGTCGCGCTGGCGGTTTGACTGGCCAGATTTTTCACTTCTGATGCAACGACGGCAAACCCCTTACCCGCATCACCGGCGCGTGCGGCTTCGATGGTCGCATTCAGGGCGAGAAGGTTGGTCTGATTGGCTATATCGTTGATTAAGCTGACAACATCGCCAATCCGCTCTGATGCTGCGACCAGACCTTGAACCTGTTCCGTGGCACGTTCCGACTCCACCACCGCGTTCGCCGCCAGGCCTATCAACCGCATCAAGCGGCGGACCCGGTGACGGCCAACGCACAAGCCCTCGCGGCGCAGTTGCCGAACCATCTGACGGGAGCCGTAGAACGGATACTTCATGAAGAGCTCGTCTATCCGGCGCATCAGCCTCAGGTTAGCTTCGCTCTCGCCCTTGGCTGCGTAATAGAAGGATGAACGGCTGATCGACACCAGCCGGCATTGCTCGGTGATGCTCAAATTCGGGTTGGAGCGCTCAATCATCGTTTTACGTTCCTTGGCGGGACGCGCGCCAACCCTCTGGCCAAAAAATCACGTTCCACCGTGAGCTGGCCGATCTTTGCATGCAGGTCGTGGACTTCCGCCTCGTGATCCGAGCCGGCTTCGCCAGCGCCATTGGAAAACACAGTGCCCAGACCGTCCATCGCCTGGCGCTTCCACGTACTCACCTGGTTCGGATGCACCTTGTGACGTGCTGCGATCTCCTGAATGCTCCGGTCGCCTCGAAGCGCTTCAAGCGCTACCTTGGCCTTAAAATCAGCTGTAAATCGGCGTCGTGTACTCATCGTCGTATTCCTCCTCAAAGGGATGGAATACACCTTAACCTACCGTCCGATTTTCCAGGACCACCTCAGGGAGCTTGGCGTGCAGTTTTTGTTAGAGGGCAGCGTGCGGCGCGGCGGTGACCGGGTGCGCATCAATGTGCAGCTGATCGACGCGGAAAGCGCCAATCATGTCTGGGCCGAACGCTACGACCGAAAACTGGAGGATATCTTCGCCATCCAGGACGAGATTACTGAAACAGTCGCATCCACCGTCGCAGATCAGGTTCAGGTCATCGGTACAGAGCGCGCAAAGCGTAAAAGTACCGATAACCTGGAAGCCTATGATTACCTGCTTAAGGGCATGGACCTGCACAAAAGCGGTGCCATGGATCCGGAATTGATCGACCAAGCCGTTGACATGTTCGACAAGGCGATCGAACTGGATGATGGTTTCGCACGGGCCTACGCTTGGCGGGCCTGCTCAGTGTCACGTGTTTGGGGGGAGGATTATACTGAAGAGAATGTCAGGGAATCCATGTCGCTGATCCAAACCGCACTATCCCTAGACGGGGGTGAGAGCGAAAGCCATCGTATCATGGGTGCGCTAAATTTATTCAAGCGGGACTTTGAACGTGCCGAAACACATATACAACAATCTCTCGCCCTTAACCCAAACGACGCTCATATCGCCGTCAAGGCTGGTACATATTTCAGTTTCTCAGGGCAAGCCAATGCGGCGTTAGCGTCGGTTGACCGGGCCATGCGCCTGAACCCCCATCACCCGGAATGGTACTGGACGGAACTGGGTCTAGCCCATCACACTGCGGGCGACTACGGCGCGGCGATTACCGCCTTGCTCCACAATACATCGCCATCATTCCTAGCACTTGCAATACTATCCGCCTCCTATGTTGAGACCGGACGCATGGCCGAAGCCCGGGCCACAGCCAAGACATTGGCAGAGGTGAAGCCAAACGCGACGTTGACCTATTTCCTCAAACGCATGCCCTACAAGCGCGCAAAAGATCTGGATCGCTTGGTCACCGCATTGCGCCAGGCAGGCATTCCCGAAAATTAGGCCTTAGTGCTCAGCAGCCGCTAACGCATTGACCACTAATGTTGAAGGACAGGGTCCGGCCACTCAAAGCCGCATGTACCGATCAATCAAGACAAGCCGTCCGTAATGCAGCAAGGGCAGTTTGGTCCAGGCCAACAACGTCCTTCAAATAAGTCTCTACTGTGCCGCACCGATCCTCAATCGCCGAAAACGCCGCGTTCAGATATTCCTCCCGCGCCGAGAAAATTTGGGCCACGGTTTCAGGATCCATGCCAGGGCGTTCCCGGCCCCCACGGTCCCAATATTGGTTGGTCAGCAGATAGTCCTCAAACACTGTGTCCCGGGGCACACCAAGGGCTGTCAGCACCATGGCCACGGCCGTCCCGGCGCGGTCCTTGCCAGCTGTACAATGGACGATAACCCGATCGCCGGCACTTAGACGTTGGATCAATGTTGCGTAGGCCTTGGCATAGAGGAAGGGATAATTCTGATAGTTTTCCATCAGATAGGTCCGCGCCATCTCAGCCGAGATATCGGAGGGCTCAAAAGAATCCAGGAACGAAACGCTGGGCCGCTCATCCAGACCCAGGGCCAACACTTCAACCTGATCATGGCCCAGAAAGCGCGATGGCTCGTCTGCCCGCTCATCCCCATAACGCAGGTCCACGGCAGCGTTGATGCCCAGGGCACAAACCGTTTCCATATCCTGATCCGTCAACAAGGCGAGGGTGTCGGAGCGGAAAAACCGGCCCCACGACACGGTCTGCCCGGCACTGGTTTGATAGCCGCCCAAGTCGCGAAAATTCGAAAGTCCTGTCAGTTCAATACGCCTTACATTCAAAATAGCCGTCTCCTCATTCAAATAATTTCTACACGACACCCAGAGCGATCAGACTTTCCGCCGTATGAACAATGCTGTCTTCTACCGGGCGGGGCTTCCAGTTCAGGTCTCGGCGTATGGCGTTGTTATCAAAATCCTGCCGCTCCCCCAAATGTGGAATGAAACGACGCACTGCGGGATCGAACACGCCAACACAGCGCATCAGCCAATCGGGCAACCGCCTCGTTGAAACCGGATAGCCCCGCTGTCCGACGGACTGGTTCAAAGTCTGTGCGATCTCCCTCACCCAGCGGAACTCTGCCGTACAAAGATATCGATGGCCCGCCGCATGGGGCGCGGTCATGGCCGTCACGTGGGCGGCTGCCACATCACGCACATCGACGATGGTAAAGCCCAGGTTCGGGCAGCCCGGCACTTCGCGGGCCACAAGTTTCCGGATCAATTCAATTGAGGCACTGCCATCGGGATCGATTAACGGGCCCAGTACGACACAGGGATTTATTGCCACCAGTTCCATGACCTGATCATCGGGCAAGCCGGCAACAAAATCCCAGGCCGCCCGTTCGGCAATTGTCTTGGAAGACGCATATGCACCGGTACCATCGCCCAAGACACTCCAATCCGCCTCAGTAAAGCTGGACTTGCCGCCATGGCCACTGTTAACGGCGGCGTTGGACGATGTCATCACAACCCGCTTCACACCTGCCTTTGCCGCCGCCTCCATAACCCGCAACGTCCCGTCGCGCGCCGGGGCGATCAGTTCGTCGTAGTCTTTGGGTTCCACAATCGGTACGGGGGAAGCCACATGCATGACAAAGTCGCTGCCAGCCATGGCCGCATCCCAACCTACATCTGATGTCAGGTCCGCTTGAACAAAGGTGAGGTTCGAGATTTCAGTCTGCCGGGACAAGGCCGCGCGCAACGGTTCGGCCCGCGACATATCACGCAAGGTGCCGCGCACCGCGTGGCCGTCATCCAACAACTGTGCGATAACGTGCAACGCAATGTAACCAGACGCGCCGGTAACGGTAACGATAACAGCTTCTGGCACGTACTAGACTTGTTCGGTCAGGGCCGCGACGATCTTGTCGACGTGCTGTTCAGCCAGGGCGTGAAGCTCTTCATCCGTGCGGTCCTGAATGGGATGGGGCACCCAGATATAGGCGGGATCAAAACCCAACGCCTCCGACTGCACTGCCGCCGCCTCAATAAATTCCGTGGTGGCAACACCAACTGAAGGAATGCCACGGCTTTCAAGGTTCAACATATCATGCGTACAGCACGATGTGCAGCTGCCTCAATCAGCCAGGCCTTCAACAACCACGTCCACTTCTTCGACGATGGCTTGCTGGATCGCCATGGGTGCTGTGCGCGCCACAGTGGGTTTGCGATAGCGTTTGACGTTGATGCCACGGTCTTCGATCAGCGAGGCGACCTTTTCCAAAAAGACATCGCCGCGAACCTTGGAAATATCCAGGACGCCAACGGTTAGTCCCTCTAACGATGTGGGTCGCGCCAGGCGCGGGCGTGCCGCTGCCTCCCGCTCTCCCGTCGGGTCAAGTAGGCTGTCTAAGCTCATGTTCGTATCTCCCTCATGTCTTGATTATTTTAGTTACGGGCCGACTGGATTCGGGCGTGCCCGGTGTCCAGCCGGCAATGATACCGGAAAATTTGCCCGCGCCGCCACCGGCCCGAACGATTAATAAACCTGTCGGCACCAACTTTGACACAGTCTTACCGGCCAGCTTAGTCGAAACTCCCTCGGCCATGCCGTGGGTGCCGCGCATGACGCTTTCGGCAGGGACCACCATGCGGTCCATCAATTCCTTGTGCAGGCGCGCCTTGTCCCAGCCCCCCTCCATCAAGGTATTCTCGTGTTCGGGACAGACCACCAATATACAATCAGGGCCGGGAAATTTATTGACATTGTCCACCGCGCGCAACGACGTCGCGAAGGTTTCCACCAATTCCTCAGGACTGCGCGCCTTGTCATCGATCACGCCTTGCAGACCGAAACCGGCAAAAACCGTCACCGCGTTGGTGCCAGCCGCCAAGCCACGATCCACCACCAAAGGCTCCCACGCAGAGCCTTCTTCATCCTCGCAAAAACAGTACGTCAGCTTGCCCGGATTGCCCAATGTGGCCCGGTCCACGCCCTGGGGCTTACCGCCGCCAATATTGCGCACCGCCAATTGCACGGCCCGGCCAATGGTTGCATTGGCGCGATTACCCTGGCCCAGGGCATTGCCCTTACCGTTCATGCCGATCTGTTGCGCGATGGGTCCGTTGACGATGACCACGGGACCGACAAAGCGCGTTGTGGCAAGGGTGCCGTGGAGGCAATAATCCTCCTCCAACACCGCCTCAATCGCGGCCAGGACGACGGGCATATATTCAGGTTTGCAACCGGCCATGACCGCGTTGATGGCAACCTTTTCCACTGTGCAGGTATCCAGATTGGACGGCATTAGCCCCAGCACTTCATCTGCAGCACGCGTCGTGCCTTCCAACATAGCCAGGACCCGTTCCTGGGTCGGCGGCACCACGGGCAGACCGTCGCTCCAGCCCCGCTCAAAACACGCTTCAATGGCATCTTCCTTGGCACCTAAGGGCACCAGCCGGGAAACCATGGGCGTGTCGCCATGGCGAATGCGTAATTCCGCCAGGCGGTCCTGTTCCTGGTTCAGGGCACCACAACCGGGCTTAAACGCCGGCAGATCAGTGCCCAGATCATCCCGGCCCGTCAGATGTTCCCACGCGGCCCGGTCCCAACCATAGGTGCGTTCAACCTCCCGGCCATTTTCAAAGCGCACCAAGGTGGGTACAATTTCAATATCCAGGCCATAGGAGGCATCCAGCGTGGTGTCGTCGGCGACACCGTCCATACCGTCGGGGAAATTTGGATCATCCTGGCTGTAGACCGTCAGGTCCGCTTGTTCCAAAAGCTGTTGTATTACAGGCGCGACCAGTACACAGGTCGGGCAATCCCGCTTTACAACAACAACCAAACCATTCTCTTGCATTATCGGGCACCCCAAATTCTGTTTCGCCATATCTTATGGACTAATTACTGATAGACCTACCCCCAAATTCCCGGCAAGCTTCAAAGCGAATGAACGACAAGTTCAAAAACTGGGGAGCGAACCATGAAACTCTACTATGATCCAAGAACCGTGAACTGCCGCAAGGTCCTCGCGGGTTTTAAGCTTATGGATATAGATTTTGAAACCGTTGATATTGATTACTTCGCCCAAGGCCAACAAGCGCCGGACTATCTGGCGATTAACCCGAACGCATCCCTGCCGGCCCTGGTCGATGGTGATCTGAAATTATGGGAGTCCAATGCCATCCTGCAATACGGCGCGGACAAGGCGGGGGCGGCATCCGCCTACCCGACCGATTTAAAAGTGCGTGCCGATATTAACCGCTGGCTGTTGTGGGAAGCCAACATGTGGTTCCCCAGCACCTATGTCTATCTGGTGGAAAACGTCGTCAAACCGATTTTGGGGGCGGAGCCCGACCAGGCGATCCTGGATGGGGAAGCCGAACGTTTCCACAAACTGGCCGGCATTCTGGACAACCAACTTGCAGGCCGCGACTGGATCAGCACGCCGGAACCCGGCATTGCCGATATCGCCGTAGCCGCACCGATGCACCTACATAGCCAGCAGAAATTGCCGCTTGAAAACTACGGCAATATCCGTGCGTGGATCGCCCGTTTGGAAGACGTCCCAGCCTGGAAAAGCACGGACGTGGCACCTCTGCTAGGGTTAAGCTAAAATAATTTCCAGGGCCTCGGTAGCGGTGCGCTAAGAGTCGCGACCACCGAGGCTTTGGATTTTATCCTGCATGCGGCGCATGCCTTTCAGCCAGCGTTCCAGATCGTTGATCTTGCCATTCATCCAGGTCTGGGCGATCTCGTCCGTCAGGATCAGGAAACGTTCTTCCTCCACTGCCGTGGCGACCTGTTCGGCAACCTCCTCCGGTTCCTTAATGGGACCTGTGGCCGTCGATGCGAAGGGTTTGGAGGTATCCCCCAACATGGGCGTCCGCACACCAAGGGGTGCCAGCAACGAAACACGAATGCCTTCGTGGTGATGGGTGACGGAAAGATATTCCGCCAGTCCGACAACGGCATGTTTGGATACCGTATAAGGCAAATTGCCGTGGGACATTAGAATCCCGGCCATGGATGCGGTGTGCAGAATATAGCCGCCGCCCCGTTCGATCATCCCCGGCATCACCGCACGCACCGCGTATACGTGGGACATCAGATTGACATCCCACTGGTCCTGCCAGACGGACAGATCCGTATTCATGATCTCCCGCCCAGAATTGATGCCTGCGTTGTTGAACAGAATATCGACCGGGCCGTAGTGATCTTCCGTCGCTTTGATCATGGCATTGATCTCAGCCTCATCACCCACATTGCAGCCGATGCCCAGGCCGCCGAATTCCGCCGCCACTGATTTGGCACCATCCTCGTTCAAATCAACGACGACAACTTTCGCGCCCCGTTCGGCAAAATTCCGGCAGCACGCCGCCCCAATGCCGGACGCGCCACCGGTTACAATCGTTACTTTATCTTTGAAATTCATGTTTACTCTCTACTTGCGCCCGACCAGAAACCGCACGCCTTCCGGTCCAACCTGTTCCGCGTGTGGGATATTCGCCTCCAAAGCAAATGTATCGCCGGTCTGACATGTCTCAACGGAGCCGTCCTCCAGGGTGACGGATATTTTGCCTGACAGCACCATGATCGAGGCACCAAAGTCATGGGTATGGGTATCTTCGTGGTAGTTGGCGTCCATTTCCTTGATCACGCCCTCAGCATATCCGCCCTGCTTTAGTTTCTCTTGAAACGCTGCTTCATTCATGTTCCCGCTCCCCAAAATTTCAAATCCAAAAAATATTCCTATCAGCCATAGCCTAACCCGCCCTGCTTAGGTGTACAATCGCAGGCAGAGTTATTCATAAAAGGGGACGATCATGGAATTCGGCGTCAGCGCACCAATCCGGGGGCCATTGGCCAACCCGGCCAGCATCCGCACATTGGCTGAAAAGGCCGAAGCTTTAGGTTTTGGCTATTTGACGGTCTCGGATCACATCGTGGTCCCGACCGATATTGAGTCCACCTATCCTTATTCCGAGACGGGGGACTTCCCCTGGTCGGATGGCGGCGATGTTGAATGTATGGAGCAATTCACACTGCTCTCCTGGCTGGCGGGCATCACAACGAAGATCCGGCTGCTCACCTCCGTCACCGTGATCCCCCACCGAAATCCGCTGTTCATGGCCAAATCCCTGGCGACATTAGATCAGTTGACCGGCGGGCGGGTTACGTTCGGCTGTGGAGCCGGTTGGTTGCGGGAGGAGTTTGAGGCGTTACAGCTGGCCCCCTATGAAGCGCGCGGCCAAGTCACTAACGAATACCTCGCCGCCATCAAGGCGGTCTGGACCCAGGACCGACCGTCCTATGACGGCGAGTTTGTGAAGTTCGACAAGATCGGCATGGACCCGAAACCTGTACAGACACCACACCCGCCGATCTGGATTGGTGGTGAAAGCGCCCCTGCCCTGCGCCGCACCGTAGCCCTGGGGGACGTGTGGTATCCCTTCGGCACCAACCCTGCTTTCCGTATGGATACCCTGGCTGCCTATAAAAAACGCGTGGCCCGCCTGCATGGCCTGGCGGAGGAAGCCGGGCGTGATCCTGCCTCCATCGGCCTGGCCTATAACTGCGCCTTCCATTCCGCGACTGAACAACAGCATATGGATGGTGGCCGCCTGATCATGACAGGCACCGGCCAACAGCGTGCTGAGGACGTCAACGCATTCGCCGAAGTGGGCGTCAAATCCATGGTCGTCAATCTGGTCGATAATGACCTGAACGCGATGCTGGACCGCATGGAAGAATTCGCTACAAATGTCGTGCCCCACATTTAAGGGCTAATTACAGTTAAGCCTTTTCGGGGGGACGAACCATCAACGGTGAAAAGCTGACGAGCATCCATGATGCTATCGCGGAATTCGTGCAGGATGGCTGCAAGATCGTGTTGGGGGCGGCGTTGGAAAACGCTGTGCCGTTCGCTGCGACCCATGAATTGATCCGCCAGGGCCGGCGCGAATTGAACATGATCGCGCCCATATCGGATATCTCAACCGATATGTTGATCGGTGCCGGTTGCGTGACAGAAGTAACCGGCGCCTGGGTGGGCAATGTATCAGGCGGGATGGGGCATAATTACCGCCGCGCTGCTGAACACGGCATTCCTCACCCCATCAAGATCAACGACTATTCCAACTTCGCCATCGGCATGGCGTTTTTCGCGGGGGCCTATGGCCTGCCCTACGTGCCGTTGAAATCGATTTTGGGTTCAGACATTCTGAAATCCAACAAGAAGATTAAGTTGGCGGAGGATCCATTTTCGGGTGAACCCGTGGCCCTGATCCCGGCCTTGAAACCTGATGTGGCATTTTTGGTGGTGCAGCGGGCGGACCGGTTTGGCAATTCCCATACCTGGGGTTCCACCGGGTTGACCCAGGAGGCATCTATCGCGGCCAACAAAATCATTGTGCTGGCGGATGAGATTGTGGAGCCTGAGGTTATTGCCTCTGACCCCTCCCGCGTATTGATCCCCGGCTTTGGCGTTGATGCGGTCTGTCATGTGCCTGCGGCCTGCCACCCCTCGCCCTTAATTGGGAAGTGGCAGCGGGACAATAATTTCTTCCACGACTACCACAAGGAAACCCGTGAACCGGCCGACTTTGATCGATGGTGCGATGAATGGGTGCGTAACCTAGCTGATCACGAAGCCTACCGCGCCAAGCTGGGCGGCCAGTTGGAAGAGCTGCGTATTCTGGGCGATGCGCCGTCCGCACCTGCCAACTACGCGACGGAGTAGGATGATCATGCACGAATATTCAACACAGGAATTGATGATCATCGCCGCAGCCCGGCAAATCGCGGACGGCGAACGCATTTTCGTCGGCATGCGCCTGCCCATCACGGCCTATGGCGTGGCCCGGTTGACGCACGCCCCAAATGCCGTGGGTCTTTTCGAAAGCGGCGTTGCACGGTATGAGCCCGCGAACGGTATGCTCTACACCATGTGCGACGGCCCCAACCAACTGGGGGCTGCGTGGACCACGGGCCTGATCCAGATCATGGGATTGCTCAGCGGCGGGCGTGTTCATGCGGGCTTCATCGGTGGCGCTGAAGTCGACAAATTCGGCAACATCAACACCTCCTACATCGGCGATATTGATAACCCCAAGGTAAAGCTGCCTGGTTCAGGCGGCGCGCCGGACATCGCGGCCATGGCCGAACGCCTGGTGATCATCATCAACCACCAAAAACATCGCCTGGTGGAAAAGGTAGATTTCATCACCTCACCCGGTTTCCTGGACGGCGGCGATGCCCGCAAAAAAGCCGGCCTGCCCGGCGGCGGCCCCGCCATGATCATCACCGACCGGGCGACATTACAGCCCCACGGCCCCAACAACGAATTCCACCTGGCATCCATTCACCCCGGCCACACCCTGGAAGAAGTCCTGCAAAACACCGGCTGGGACCTGAAATCCATACCAGACGTCACAGAAACCCCACCGCCAACGGAGGCGGAAA
>JAPKBD010000403.1 GCA_028824965.1 Alphaproteobacteria bacterium
GAACAGGTTTACGAGTACGGCGCCAGGGTCGGCATCTGGCGGGTTATGCGGCTATTGGATAAGTACGATCTGAAGACCACATTTCATGCTTGCGGTATGGCGCTGGAGAGGAACCCGGATGTGGCCAAGGCTGCCATCGATGGCGGCCATGAAATCTGCACCCATGGCTATCGCTGGGTCGAAACTTCTAACATGACGGAGGATGAGGAACGCGCCTTCATCAAAAAATCGGTAGAGGCCCAGACGGCCGTGTGCGGCCAGCGCCCCGTGGGCTGGTATTGCCGTTACGGCCCCGGCCTGCGCACCCGTCGTCTGTTGATGGAAGAAGGCGGCTTTGAATATGACAGCGACAGTGTGGCGGACGAATTGCCCTTTTATGCCGTCGTGGACGGTAAACCCTTCACTGTAGTACCCTACACGATTGATGTGAACGATATGAAATTCTGGGCGAATGCTGCCTTTGGCAATGGCGAAGATTTCTCCACTTACATGATCGACGCCTTTGATCAGCTGTACGAAGAAGGTGCGGAGACGCCAAAAATGATGTCCATCGGCCTGCACCCGCGAATTATTGGTCGGCCCGCCAGGGCCAGGGCGTTGGACCGGTTCTTTAAGCATATCCGTAATCACGACGACGTCTGGGTGGCGCGAAGGGCGGACATTGCAGCCCATTGGCGCCAGGAACGGCCCTATGAACAACCCTATAAACAACCCGATATCGGGCCCTCAGGAGCACAATAATGGATCTAAAACTTGCGGGCCGCGTGGCCCTTGTCACAGGTGCCAGCATCGGATTGGGGGCATCCATCGCGGAACACCTGGCTGCGGAAGGTTGCCGAATGGCTCTACTGGCCCGGCGGACGGATTTGTTGGAAGCTGTTGCCAATGCAATCGCCGGACAGGGTTTTGAACGACCCATGGTGATCATCGAAGATGTGACCTCCGCTGGAATGGCGGAGCGTGTGCAGACCTTGATCACCGGGCGCTATGGCAGTTTGGATATTTTGGTTAACAATGCCGGCGGCTCCCGCCCCATGCCGGGCCTGGGAACAGAGGCGGAGTGGGAGGAAGCCATGAACCTGAATTTCAATGCTGCCCGCCGCCTGGCCCATGCGTTTGTACCCGGTATGCAGGCCCGCAAGTTTGGCCGGATCATTAATATCACAGGCGGCGATGAACCGGTTTCCATCAATGCAGCCGTGCCCCCCAATGGCGCCACCCATATTTGGGCGAAATCCCTATCCCGCATTGTGGGCGGTGATGGTGTGACCGTGAATTGCATTCCGCCGGGCCGCATCCATTCCGAACAGATAGACGAGCGCCTGATGCCAACAGAGGAAAAACAACGCGCCTGGGTCGAGGCGAATTGTCCCGCCGGCTATATTGGTGAACCGGAAGACCTAAGCGTCCTGGTCGCCTTCCTGAGTTCGCCAAAGGCACGCTATATCAATGGACAGGTTATCTATGTGGATGGCGGCGCACGGTATTATTCCCACTAGGCCATATTTAGATGGCTACGTTTGATATCATTGGCAGGCGTGGGATTTGCTTCATCGCCAATGTCTGATCGCCGACAAATTCGCCAGGCTGGAAAGCGCACTGTAATCGTTGTGCCCTGACCCGGTATGCTTTGCACGCCAAGTGATCCGCCGTGTTGTTCCACGAATGTCTTTGCCAAGGGCAGGCCCAATCCGGTGCCCTCATATTTGCGGCTGAGATCACTGTCCACCTGGCCGAATTTCATAAGTGCCTTCGGGATTTCGTTTGCCGTCATACCGATGCCGGTATCAATAATTTGGAATACATAGCCATCCTCTGGTTGGCACCAAACTTTAAGCGTCACGCTGCCATTGGTCGGCGTAAATTTAACTGAGTTGGACAGCAGATTAGTCAGTATCTGCCGCAATTTTTGTTCGTCCGCCAGTAACAGGGGGAGGGCTTCCTCAAGATTGGACATGAGTTCGATACCATTCTTGTCTGCCTCTTGCTGCAATAGTCCAATGGACCAGGCAATAGCTGCCTTGATATCGACCTTTTCTTCGAAAAGTTCATCGTGCCCGGACTCAATTTTTGACAGATCCAGAACTTTGTTGATTTGGGCCAGCAAATTCTGCCCTGAATTTTGAATATCCTTGGCATATTCGCGATATACTGGTTTGCCCAACGGCCCTAACAATTCCTGCTCCATTACTTCGGAAAAGCCGATAATTGCGTTCAACGGCGTACGTAATTCATGGCTCATCGTGGCAAGGAATTGAGATTTTGCGGTGTTGGCGTTTTCGGCCGCTAATTTGGCGGTGAGCAAATTCTCGTTAAGTTGAACCAAATCGGATTGGCGGTCTTCAAGCTTCGTACCGATTGATTTGAGTAGGAATATATGCCGGGTGACCAACGAACTAACCGCGATACATAAAAGGGTTAGCAGAGAGAGTAGGCTGAAAAATGCGATGGTGCCCAGGTGTTGCAGCGCTGCTTCCCGGTCAGAGATATCTACATAGACCTCGATCGCGCCGAGAAACCGACCGCCACCCATGATTGGCACATATGCTTCGCTGACCGCGGTTCGGTCTTTTCCGAAGTCTTCTTCATATTCAATTTTGGCAAATGAAACCCCATGGCGGACCAGATCCAAGAAGTATGACTTCGTATTTGTCTTGCCAATGTCTTTTGCCCGGGAGGCATAGACGATGAGACCATCGGCATCAAAAAACTTGTACCTGAATATGTTCCCGGCATTCGTTGCTGACCCGATAATGCGTTTGCTTTGTGCAGATAAGCCATGGCCGGCCAGGATATCGGGCAAATCGGGCAAATCCTTGCTCAGGAACAGGGCCCAGCTTCGCGCACTTTCCTCCGCTTCATACTTTAGAATTTCAGTTTGTGCCCAGCGTACGCCAAACCAGCATGCCAAAAGAGCGATCAGCACAATTGCGCCGCACGTCGCCATCAACGTGACGTCACGGGGCACGGACCGGCGGACGGAGTTGGTAACTTGGTTGTTTGTTGTTTGCTTCATGCGAAGTTGTTGTCAGCCTTGAATACGCAGCGATCCTAAATCGTAGGGGAGCAGACAATTTCTCAGACATTACAAGAAATTAACCTAACAATTCGCTAATGCATTTGGCCACTGCCCACAGTTATGTCGCCAATTACTTTTGATGTTGTTGACGAAGGGCATCGCTTAGCCGTTATAAGGTGTTGCCGCATTGCACGCAATCAATGATGATGGCGATA
>JAPKBD010000060.1 GCA_028824965.1 Alphaproteobacteria bacterium
CAGCATGGCGTCGTAATTGATATTTTCATGGCTGTTGCTAAATCAAATGGTATGACCTACCAAGCCGTACCCGTACCCGTACCCGTACCCGTACCCGTGCCCGGTAAGCGGAAATACTCTGCTCTTAATGCTGATATCAGTAATGTAACGACGGTTTGGTCGACAAATGCAGATGCAATGGCCAGTGTGGTGACTGCCGATGAGGCAATCGTCGCTGTCAGAACCGGGGTCGCGACCCGGCGCGGTTTTTCCTTCAAGTTTCGCAATCTGTCGGATCTGGGCGATGTGGTTTTGGTAATGTCAGATGGCAGCGATTATGCGCCTGAATTCATGGACTATGTTCGGGCCGGCCGAAAATTAGAGCGCGTACACCTTCTTTACGGAAAGGATTTTGGCCGACGCGCCTTCGGAATGTTGCTAGAAAAACGCGTGGATGCCTATTTATCCGGCATGATCCCACTTGAATTTCGGGCAAAAGATCAAGGCCTTGCCGATCAGGTAACCATTACGCATGCGCCATATTTTCCGACGGCCTATGTTTATCCTGGTTTTTCAAAGAACAACCCAAAAGCCCAAGTCTGGGCGGATATGATGACCCTAGGTATTCGGGAATTACGGGTAAAGGGACAACTGGAGAAGATTCTAGCGGCCTATGGACTAACAGACTGGGTGGCTCGAAAGTAAGCACGCCATTGGTTGGACTCGTCCCGTAAATGGTAGGGTATTGCGCCAATTCGGCGCCAGTTCAGCATGGGGCAATCAGCGAAAACTCTTCATCAGGGGAAAGACCTCATCAGCAAAGCGGGTGACTTGGGCATCGTGCTCTGCCATAGGTCCGACAAAATCCATGATAGCGTGACGCAGACCGGCATCGTGGTAGGCTTGCAATTTTTCCGCCACGTCCTCCGCCCGGCCCAGGGCGCAGTATTTTTTCGCCGCTTCACGGAAATCCATGGCGTATCGTAGGCTGAGGCTTTCCGTCGCCTTGTCCAGGGCCGCTTCATAGCTGTCATCGACCCAGGCGAACAATAAATGCCCGGTGCCAAATGGTCGGTCGGGGCCGTCCCCCGCGGCATCGTTGATTTTGGTCAGGGCGTCGGCATACATTTCCGGTGTGACTACATAGGACAGCCAGCCGTCGCAAAGTTCTCCGGCTCGACGCAGTGCGGCGGGGGAGCGGCCACCGCACCAGATTGGCGGGCCATTCGGTTGCCGGGCAGGGGGGGACATTTTCAATTCCGGAAAGGCGAAATATTTGCCGTCGTGGGAGACGGTGTCGCCGCTCCACAATTTGCGCAGAACCTGAATGCCTTCGTTCAGGCGGGCACCGCGCTCGGATGGATCAACACCGGCAACATGAAAGTCATCCTTGAATTCACCGCCCACACCCACGCCCAGGATCAGACGGCCATCTGACAAGTGGTCGAGGGTGGCGATCTGTTTCGCTGCGGGCCCCGTATGACGCAGCGGCAATAAATAGACACTAACGCCCAGTTCCAGGCGGGAGGAATAGGTTGCGGCCTGTGCCAGCTGGATCAAAGGATCAAGGACGGGAACCGTAAATGCCAAATGGTCGCCGACCCACAGGCTGTCGTAGCCCGCATTGTCGATTAGTTCGACCATGTCCCGCATATCGTTGGGACCGGGCTGCCATGGCCCGGTGGTTTTACGATTGTGTTTGGTCAAAACGCCAAAGCGGAACTGATCACTAAGTTGCAGGGTCATGGCCTAATCCATTTTGCAAAAACTGTAGGTTGTGGGACGAGGTGACGACAGCTATGGCCGCCACCTCGCCTGCAACAATGCCCCTTTATTTAATGGGACAGAAATCTGTCGGGATCATCAGGCTGTTTTCCTGCTTCTCCAAAGCACCCAGTGCGGCTGAGGCCTGGGTATAGGCAATCCATTCCGGATCCGCCCACAAAGCGGCGCGCTTGGCTTCTCTATCGCCCGCGCTGTCATAGACCCAGATATGCATATACTGGTTTGGATTGCCGGTTTCGGTCTTCATATAAGCCAGGGGCTGGCCCAGATTGCGGCTTTGCGGGGCAAAACCCTTTTCCTTATAGAGTTCCAGGTGCTTGTTTATGGTGCCGGGGCGGCAGGTATAGGTGCGAACGTCCAGTAGCATGATATCTTCCTTTATTTTTCTCAGATATTCAATTCGCCATCACTCTACGCCATCCCTGCGCGGGTTTCTCTTCTGATATCTCCCCCGTCATGCCGTGGCAAAACTGCGGGACGCATGGCCTGAAATAGGAAGCCAATAAATTGCCTCAATATTAATAGTATGCTAATCAATAGGGCTCAATTTGAATTTTGTATCGATACTGATCGGGTGAAAACAAACATGGTGGACGTACCCGCCGCAGGCGAAAAATACAGCGCCCGGGACCAATTTGGTTTTCGCTTGGGGCGGCTGGCGCGCTTATGGCGGGCCCGTTTGGATGAAAAAATGCGCCCCCATGGCCTAACGCAGGCGCGTTGGGTTGTTTTGATGCATTTACAACGGGGCGCAAACGGCTATCAGCAAAAGGCACTGGCACGATTTGTTGGTGTCGAAGGTCCGACCCTGGTGCACATTCTGGATAATCTTGAGGGCCAGAATTTGATCGAACGACGGCCCGACGAAACGGACCGCCGGGGCAAAACCGTGCATTTGACCGACAAAGGTTGGCAAATGCTCGATGTTCTGGACGGCGATGCGGCTGACCTGAGACGAGAGCATCTGGCCGGTATATCAGATGCAGAATTGGCTCATTGCCTCGATATTTTTGACCGCATACAGACGCAGGCGGATGCTGCGGTCGACACAGATATTAGCTCTATAAAATCGGATGGTACAGGTGAACGATAAATCGACGACCCAGCGGATGGAGCCGCAAATGGATAAGCAAACTGACGGGCAAACCAGCGAGCAAACTGGGGCGCAAGCTGGTGGGGCCGATAACCAGTTGCCCCAAGGCGGCTCGGACTCCTCGCTGCGGCGGGTCGTTGGCCGTGGCGTTTTGCTTGCGGTGGTGGCTGTTGGCGTCGCCGGCCTGATCTATTGGGTTTATGGCCGCTATACCAACGTTGTGGTCTATGACGCCCGTATCAAGGCGGACATGGTCATGATGTCGTCCCGTATCGATGGCTGGGTCACAAAGGTCCCGGTCTCGGAGGGGCATAAGATTACCGCTGGCCAGCCTTTGATCGTGATTGATGGTCGCGCATCCGTTTTGCGCCTGCGGGAAATCGATGCACAGCGCAAATCCATGGGCGCGGAACGGGGCCGGATAGACGCTGAAATTCGCATGATCGATCACCAGACGCGGGGCCGGTTCCAGGCATCCCGCGCCGCGCTGAATGCAGCCGAGGCCGCGAAAGCCGGCATGGACACGGAGTTGGAGCAGATCCGGAGTGATTTCGAGCGGGCGCAATCATTGTTGAAAAAAAGGGTTATCTCCCGTCAGCGTTGGGAATCATTGCGTACCGCCTATCGAATGGCTGGACAGGAAGTCCTGAAAAGTGAGGCCGATGTGGCCCAGGCCTCGGCCTCGGTGATGGAGGCGCAGGCAGATCGTCAGCGTATGGATGTCCTGCAGGGACGCCTGGCCAGCCTGCGGTTTGATGAAGAACGTTTGGCAACACAGCACGAACGCCAGCAATTGGATCTCGCCGATCGGATCATCAAGGCACCCAGCAAGGGCACCGTGGATCGTACTTTTGTTGATCCCGGTGAATATGTGGCACGGGGACAGCGGTTGTTGTTGATGCATAATTCCGATGTCGTCTGGGTTGAGGCAAATATCAAGGAAACCGATATTCGCGACGTCAAACTGGGTGCCAAGGCAAATATCGTGATCGATGCCTACCCTGATTTAAAGGTAGTCGGAGAGGTCGTGCGCATCGGCAGTGCGGCCACCAACCAATTCGCTCTGCTGCCCTCCCCCAACCCCTCGGGCAGTTTTACCAAGATTACCCAGCGCCTGCCGGTGAAGATCGCCATACCCCAGACGGATGGCCTGCTGCGCCCTGGCATGATGGTTGAGGTCGAGATTGCAATCACCCGCGATTGAGGCGATGTTCGCGCGGTTCGGGCCGCGCTATCGCTACTATGTCAGTTTTACGGCGATGCTGGGCACCGTGGCCATGGTGCTGTCGGCGACCATGATCAATGTGGCAGTGCCGGTCATTATGGGCGCCTTCGGCGTTGGCCAGGACAAGGTGCATTGGCTGTCCACGGGCTTTATTGCCGCCATGACCGTGTCCATGCTGGCCAATGATTGGTGTGTTCGCGCTTTTGGTATGCGGGCAACTTATATCGGTGCCATGGTGGTTTTTGCCGTCGGCGCCATAATGGGTGGGCTTAGCCCCAGCATCGATATCATGATCGTCTCCCGTCTGTTCCAGGGTGCGGGGGCGGGCATTGTCCAACCCCTGGCCATGATTATTATGTTTCAGGTGTTTCCCGTGGAACAAAGAGGCCGCGCCATGGGTCTGTTTGGCCTCGGTGTGGTGGTGGCACCTACCGTGGGCCCGGCTTTAGGTGGGGTGCTGCTGGATGGCTTCAATTGGCATTACGTCTTCTATATGGCCGTGCCGGTGGCTTTGGTCGGGATCTTCCTGTCGTTGATCTTTATCCCCGGCAAGGAACGGGCCGGGCCGATGCCAAGATTTGATGTGCTCGGCCTGATCCTGATCGCACTTTGCATTTTTTCCTTTTTGACCGGTCTTTCCAATGGCCAGCGCGAGGGCTGGCAGGCTCCCATCATATCGGTTTATTTTTCAGTTGCTGCCGTCAGTGGTGTGGCCTTCATCTTCTGGGAACTGATGACCAAAAACCCGATTATGGATATCCGGGTCTTTTACAATCGGAAATTTGTTGTCGCCGCCCTGGTCGGCATGGTGCTGGGCGCAGGTTTGTTCGGCTCCATCTACATCATCCCGTTATTTGTTCAGACCATTCAAGGTTACACACCCACGCGTTCCGGCATGCTGATGGTGCCGGGGGGGATCATTATGATGATCTCGTTCCCCATCGCAGGGCGGCTGTCCGATAAACTGCCGCATTATCAGATGATCCTGTTCGGTATGTTCGTCTACGGATTTTCCTGCATATTGATGATGGAAGCCCATACCGATACACCGTTTTGGGTTTTCGCTGGCTGGATCATGCTGGGCCGGATTGGTCTGGCGTCCGTTATGCCGACCCTGACCGTCGTCGCCGTTTCCACCCTCAGGCCGGATCAAATGAGCCAGGGTTCGGGCGCCATCAACTTCACCCGGCAATTGGGGGGGGCCATCGGCATCAATCTGATTTCCTTGGGATTGGATCAGCGTACGGCAATGTTCTCTGACGCCTTCCTGAATTTGCGCACGCCGGACAACGAAACCATGAACCAGATGATGGTGCAGTTGGGCCAGATGCTGGGGCAATTGGGGTGGCCGTTGGAGAAGACGCCCGCAGGCGCGCTTTATCTCATTGGTCAAGGTCTCTATTCTCAAGCATCCATGATGGCGTTTCGTGACGTCTTTATGCTGATCGGGGTGGTCTATTTTGCGATGATGATACCTGTACTATTATTGTATGACCGCCGGCGGTCAAAGTTGCGCCGTCCGCAACTGCGCGCCCAGCCCCAGTCACCGCCTCAGTCACCGCTCCCGGCTTTGCCACGATCCCAAACACGCCCTCGGGCACGGTCAGGGTAGATGCCGACTGCCGCCATTGAGGCGCTGTTCGAACGCTATGGTCCGAAATACCGGGTCTTTGTGACATTTACGGCGATCCTTGGTGTGGTGGCGATGTTGTTGAACGCCACCATGATCAATGTGGCGATCCCGGTCCTTATGGGGGCCTTTGGTGTTGGCCAGGATACGGTGCATTGGCTGGCCACGGGCTATATCGCGGCCATGATGGTGGGGATGTTGCTCAACGATTGGTTCGTCCGCTCATTCGGGATGCGCACGACCTACCTGGGCGCTATGGCGATATTCACCGTCGGTGCGATCATGGGTGGTTTCAGCACGAACATCGATTTCATGATAGCGGCCCGTCTGTTGCAAGGCAGTGGCGCGGGGCTGGTGCAGCCTTTGTCCATGGTCTTGATGTATCAGATTTTCCCGGCCCACCAGCGGGGCAAGGCCATGGGGCTGTTCGGCCTGGGCGTTGTCGTGGCCCCCACCATGGGGCCGCTGATGGGCGGTGTTTTGTTGGATGCCTTTAATTGGCACTATGTTTATTTCGCCTCCGTCCCTGTGGCGGCACTGGGCAGTGTGCTGGCCTGGTTGTTCATGCCCTGGCGGGTGGGCAATGACCCCAAGCCGCGCTTTGACTGGACGGGGCTGGCGCTGTTGATCATTTTTGTCTGCACCTTATTGATCGGTTTGTCGTCGGGTCAGCGGGAAGGCTGGCATTCGACAATTATTGCGGTCTATTTCTCGGTCTGCATTTCGTCCTTCTTCGCCTTTTTGTGGTGGGAATGGCGAACGCCGGAGCCAATTTTGCAGTTGCGCCTGTTTCTTAACCGGGAATTCGCCGCCGCTGCCGTGGTCCGCATGGCGCTGGGTGCAGGGCTGTACGGCACCACCTATCTAATCCCGCTGTTTGTGCAAACGGTGCAAAACTATTCCCCCACCCGATCGGGGCTGTTGATGGTGCCTGCGGGCCTTACCATGATGATCCTGATGCCCATTGGTGGCCGCCTGGCGGATCATTTTCCCCGCCATTTGTTGATTTTGGGGGGACTGTTCGCATTTGGTGTTTCCTCCGTTTTGATGACGGCTGCCCACACTGATACACCGTTTTGGACCTTTGCCTTATGGCTGGTGCTGGGGCGGATCGGTATGGGCTTTGTCATTCCCACCATCAACGTCACGGCCCTGCGCTCGTTGCCCGCACCGTTGTTAAGCCAGGGCTCGGGCGCAGTGAATTTTATGCGTCAGTTGGGCGGTGCCCTCGGCGTCAATATGATCGCCGTGATGTTGGAGCACCGGACAGCCGTATTCTCGGAGGCTTTCGCCAGCCTGCAAGCCCCTGATAATCCGATGACCCAAGGGTTGATACAGCGCCTGTCGGGTCTGCTGACGCAACTGGGTTGGCCGATGGAGATGCACCCCCTGGCGGCGCTGCATTTGCTGGGCAACAGCCTCTATGCCCAAGCCTCGATGCTGGCCTTTCGGGATGTGTTTCTGTTTCTGGGCATGGTCTTTTTCGTTGCGATGCTGCCGGCACTTCTATTGCGCGAGCGGCGATAAAAGACAGCTGCGGTGAGGGCGGGGACATGGCCCGGTCCGTATTGGCCCGTATTGACGAATATCCCTGAAAAACCTCAGAATCTGCTGTGAATTCAGCCCATTCGGGGTGCTCAAAGATTGCTGATAATCGCAATACTTGGTATAGTCCAGAGACTCGCCCCGCAATATCTCGTGATCGCGGCTTCTGACGGACAGGCTGGTTGATTTTGTGCCCATGCCACCGTTTTTACCCAGCTATCAGGACTGATTAATTTGACCGACGACAGCCAAACGCCTCCACCCCCGCCCCCCACTGTGCCCCCACCACCGTCAACTGCTGATGGCGGCGGCGAAGGTCGCAGCGACGCTATTGTGCCCATCGCCATTGAAGACGAGATGCGCCGCTCGTACCTCGACTATGCCATGAGCGTCATCGTCTCCCGCGCGCTTCCCGATGCCCGCGATGGTCTGAAGCCGGTGCATCGACGTATTCTCTTTGCTATGCACGAGGCTGGCTATACCTCGGACAAGCCCTACCGCAAATCCGCCCGCGTTGTGGGCGATGTGATGGGCCGCTATCATCCTCATGGCGACCAGTCGATCTATGATGCCATGGTCCGCATGGCGCAGACTTTCGCCATGCGTCTGCCCCTTCTGGATGGCCAGGGCAACTTCGGCTCCATGGATGGTGATCGGGCAGCGGCCATGCGCTACACCGAGGTGCGCATGGACAAGCCGGCAGAGATGCTGTTGGCGGATATTGACAAGGATACCGTGGATTTTCAGGACAACTATGATGGTTCCGCCTCGGAACCTAAGGTCCTGCCCTCCATGCTGCCGAATTTGCTGGTCAACGGTGCGGGCGGCATTGCTGTCGGGATGGCGACCAATATTCCGCCCCACAATTTGGGTGAAATTATCGATGCCTGCTTTGCCTATCTGGATGATCCCGAAATTACCGTCGATGGTTTGATGGAATACGTCCAGGGCCCGGATTTCCCAACAGGGGGCCTTATTTTGGGCCGTACAGGCATACTATCGGCCTTTCGGACCGGGCGCGGCTCCGTCGTCATGCGCGGGCGCACCCATGTGGAGGAAATTCGCAAAGATCGTGAAGCCATCATCGTGACGGAAGTGCCCTATCAGGTGAACAAGGCCGGCATGATCGAAAAAATAGCCGAGGCTGTGCGCGCTAAACGTATCGAAGGTATTTCCGATCTGCGTGATGAAAGCGACCGCACGGGCGTCCGCGTTGTCATCGAATTGCGCCGTGATGCGATGGCGGAGGTGGTGCTGAACCAGCTCTACCGTTTTTCACCGTTGCAGACATCCTTCGGGGTCAACAGTCTGGCGTTAAACCATGGCCGGCCGGAGTTGATGAACCTGGGCCAAATGGTCGCAGCATTCGTGGACTCGCGCGAGGTCGTGGTGACCCGACGGACCAGGTATCTGTTGGGTAAGGCGCGGGAGCGGGCCCACATTCTGGCCGGGCTGGCGATCGCCGTTGCCAATATCGATGCCATTATCGCCCTGATCCGGGCTGCGTCCGACCCGGCAACCGCACGGGCGCAATTGATGGACCGGGACTGGCCGGCACATGAAGTTGAGGCGATGATCCAGTTGATCGACGAACCTGGGCACCGGGTGGTCGATGGCGTCTATCGTTTGAGCGAAATTCAGGCCCGCGCCATTTTGGATTTGCGGTTGCAACGGTTGACCGCATTGGGCCGGGATGAGGTGGGTGAGGAATTAAAGGCGTTGGGGGAGAAAATCCTCGACTACCTGGATATTCTGCATTCCAGGGATCGTCTGGTGGGTATCATCCGTGCAGAACTAGCAGATATGAAAGAGCGTTTCGCCACGCCGCGGCGGAGTGAGATTGTCGAGGCTGAGGCGGACCGTGAGGATGAAGACTTGATCCAACGTGAGGACATGGTGGTCACCGTGTCTCACAATGGCTATGTCAAACGTGTGGCGCTGTCGACCTATCGACCGCAACGGCGCGGGGGCAAAGGGCGTAAGGGTATGGCCACACGGGATGAGGATTTCGTCTCCCAGCTGTTTGTCGCGAACACCCATACGCCGATGCTGTTTTTCTCCTCCACCGGCAAGGTTTATAAACTAAAGGTTTTCCGTCTGCCCCAGGCCGCACCCCAGGCCCGCGGCAAAGCCATGGTCAATCTTTTCCCCCTGGAAGCGGGCGAGACCATTCATACGGTTTTGCCCCTGCCGGAGAACGAGGCGGAATGGGCCGATCGCTATGTGATGTTCGCGACCGCCTCTGGTTCCGTGCGACGCAATGATTTGGCTGATTTTCAGCGGGTCCAGGCGAACGGCAAGATAGCCATGAAGTTGCCAGAGGGCGACCGTATTGTCGGTGTCGCCATTTGTGATGCCAACGATGATATCTTGCTGTCGGGCCGCCGGGGTAAATGCATCCGCTTCCCCGTGATCGACGTCCGGGTATTCAAAAGCCGGGATTCCGTCGGCGTCCGCGGTATCCGACTGGTCGGCGATGATGAATTGATCGCCATGTCTATCCTGCGCCACGCGGATTATGACAGCGACACCCGGGAACGTTATTTACGCTGGTCCAATGCCAGCCGGCGGGCCGAGGGCGAAGCCGGAAATGCTGGCAGTGCTGGCGAACCACTGCCGAATGCACCCGTGGAGGCCGAGGCCATGGCCGAGGTTGAGCAATATGTTCTGTCTATTACGGAAAACGGCTATGGCAAGCGCACGTCCGCCTATGAATACCGGGTCACCGGACGGGGCGGTCAGGGTATCATTAATATCGAGACCTCGGACCGGAATGGCCAGGTTATTGCCTCTGCCCCGGTGGAGCAGGACCACCACGTGATGATGGTCACCGATACCGGACGTTTGATCCGCACCCCGGTGCATGACATTCGCATCGCGGGTCGGAATACCCAAGGTGTGACCTTGTTCGATGTGGAGCCGAATGAACGCGTCGTCTCCGTTGCCTGGTTGACGGAGCAGGGGAGCGACGACAGCAATGATGATGATGGCGGCGAGGACGCATAGTCTATTTCAATTGAATTCTTTTTCGGCCTTTTCATGTCGGCCCTGAAAGGCTAATGATCCAACGGACGTTTTTGGTGTAATTGTCGTATCGTGAGTTTGAAGATCAGTTGGGTGTCAGGAGGCGGTTTTGTTGAAGCAGCGTACGGGTTTCTATCCAGGTACATTTGATCCCATTACATTGGGGCACGTGGATATCATTCAGCGGGCCACGAAAATTGTGGATCATCTGGTCATCGGTGTCGCCATCAACCGTGACAAAGGCCCCATGTTCGATCTGGACGAACGCGTGAAGATGGTTCGTGAGGAATTGGCCGACGTCGAAGGCGGCTTAAATGGCTGTACCATCGACGTTCAACCGTTTGATAATTTGTTGATGCATTGTGCTGAACAACATAATGCCTGCGTGATCATTCGTGGCTTGCGTGCCGTATCGGATTTCGAATATGAGTTTCAGATGGTTGGCATGAACCGCCGCCTGAATGCGGAAATCGAAACGGTTTTCCTGATGGCAAATGACAAGTATCAATTTATAGCCTCGCGTTTGGTCAAGGAAATTGCCCGGTTGGACGGCGACGTCTCTGCCTTCGTTGCCCCAGCTGTGATGAAGGCTCTGTATGAGAGAGTTGGGCGCACGTAACGCCCGTCACCACCGATCTATTGTGCGTGATTGCGGCAACGCAAGAAGATACGAAATCAATTAAGGGGCGGCGAAATGCTGTTAAGAAAACTAATTTTTGGATTAATCATGGCCCTGGCATTGCCGGCCATGCAAGCGGGAGCGGCTGACTTGGAAAATACACTATACTTGGAACTTAAAGACGGTCGGGTCACAATTGAATTGCGCCCTGACCTGGCCCCCAATCACGTTGCACGGATAAAGGTACTGGCGCGCGAAAAATTCTATGATGGCATTGTCTTCCATCGGGTGATCGAGGATTTCATGGCCCAGACCGGTGATCCGACGGGCACGGGCACTGGTGGTTCCGGGCAGAACCTGGCCGCCGAATTCTCTGATGAGAAGCATTTGCGTGGCACCCTGTCTATGGCGCGATCGGCCAGTCCCGATAGTGCGGACAGCCAATTCTTCATCGTCTTGAAGGCATCTTCCTGGTTGGACGGCCAGTACACTGTTTGGGGCCAAGTCACCGATGGTATGGACCGGGTCGATAACATCAAAATGGGTGCGCCGGGTAGTGGTGCCGTTGATGATCCGGACAAGATCATCACTCTGCGGGTTGCCGCCGACGCCGAATAACGACCCAACGGCGTCCCTACAGCGTCTCTACAGGGCAACTGCCCGGAACTGCGTGCGATATGGACGTTGATCTATTCGATTTTCCATTGCCGAATGAGGCGATAGCCCTTCGTCCGGCACGACCGCGGGATAGTGCGAAGTTGTTGCATATTGATGCTCTGGGTCATCATGACCGGAGTATCCGTGACCTTCCCGCTCTCCTGCGATCCGGGGATTTGTTGATCTTCAACAATACCCGTGTGCTGCCTCTGCAGCTTGAAGCCCGACGAAATGTGGGGCGCAATGTTGATGGCAGTGAGGGGCGTATCGAACTTACTTTGTTCGAAGCCGTTGGACCCGGCCGCTGGCGGGCCTTCGCGAAACCTGCGCGGCGTTTGAAGGCAGATGATCAATTGGTCATCGCTGATAATTTTTCCGCACGGGTTGAAGGTCCTCATACGGACGGGCAGGTGGTGCTGGATTTTGATTTATCTGATAATGCTCTGTTGGCCGCTTTGGAACGCCACGGCAGCCTGCCTTTGCCGCCCTATATTCGCAAACACCGGGCCGTGGATGCTCAGGATCGAGTGGACTATCAGACCGTCCTCGCCCGCCATGATGGTGCTGTTGCAGCCCCGACGGCGGGCCTGCATTTTACAGATGACTTGTTGCAGGATTTAGCAGATGCCGGTATTGATCGAGGCGAAGTGACCCTGCACGTGGGCCCCGGTACGTTTTTGCCCGTCAGTGCCGATGATACGGATAATCATGTCATGCACAGTGAATGGGGCACGGTGGATCAGGACCTCATTGAAAAGATACAACAGACAAAGGCGAAGGGCGGGCGCGTCGTCGCTGTCGGCACAACCTCCCTCCGCCTACTGGAAAGTGCTGCGCGCGCGTCGACATCGGGTGGATTGACGGCGTTTACCGGGGATACGGATATCTTCATCACACCGGGGTATCGGTTTCAGGTTGTCGATGTGTTGTTGACCAATTTTCATCTTCCCCGTTCCACCCTGTTCATGCTCGTATCCGCCTTCGCCGGTCTTGCGGCCATGCAGGCGGCCTATGCCCATGCCATACGGCTGGGCTATCGATTTTATTCATATGGCGATGCTTGTTTGCTGGAATTGGCACAGGTCCAGCCGAAAGCAGGAGCGGCGATATAGTGGCGGATTTTGGCTATCAGGTTTTCGCACGTGATGGTGCTGCACGTGTGGGGCAGATCGATACGGCCCATGGTGTTATTCAGACCCCCGCCTTTATGCCGGTCGGCACGGCGGCCACAGTGAAGGCGATGACACCTGAATCCGTCCGTGAAACCGGCGCTGACATTGTTTTGGCCAACACCTATCATCTGATGCTGCGTCCCGGCGCAGAGCGTGTGGCGGGCCTGGGCGGCCTGCATAAATTCATGAACTGGCAGCGCCCTATCTTAACGGATTCAGGCGGTTTTCAGGTTTATTCCCTGTCCGATCTGCGCAAAATGGATGAGGCGGGGGTGACCTTCAGATCCCACATTGATGGTGCCCAAATCCATCTCAGCCCGGAACGCAGCATCGAGGTTCAACACATGCTCGATGCTGATATCACCATGGCATTCGATGAATGTACGCCCTACCCCGCAACGGAGGCGGTGGCTGCAACTTCCATGCGTCTGTCCATGCGCTGGGCGGATCGCTGTCGGGAGGCATTTGTGGAACGCCCCGGTTATGGCCTGTTTGGCATCGTTCAGGGGGGCATGTACGCGGATTTGCGGGCTGAGTCCGCGGCTGCCCTTCAGGAATTTGGCTTCAACGGCTATGCCATCGGTGGTCTGGCTGTGGGAGAGGGGCAGGCGTTGACATTTTCGACACTGGAAGTCACCGTGCCCCATTTGCCCACTGATAAGCCCCGCTATTTGATGGGCGTGGGCAGGCCCGGCGATATTGTCGGGGCGGTTTTACGCGGCGTCGATATGTTTGATTGTGTGATGCCGACCCGGTCTGGGCGCACGGGCCAGTTGTTTACCCCGAATGCCACACTGAACATTCGTAATGCCCGCCATGCAGATGACCCCCGGCCCGTGGATGCGGACTGCCGCTGCCCCCTTTGCCGGAATTATTCTCGTGGATATCTGCACCATTTGTTCCGCGCGAAGGAGATTTTGGGCTCCATGCTGGCGACCTGGCACAACCTGACCCACTATCAGGATTTGATGGAAAACCTGCGCCAGGCGATCACAGATGGCCGTCTAAATGACTTCGCAATGGCCCATGAGGCCGCCGCAGAGGTCGGTGATATCGAACTACTTTGAGAAAGACGAAAAAAATCGAATAATTTGCAAAAAAACCCGGAAATGCTGCGAATATTCATTGACCCCAACCCCACACCGACCTTATGTTCCGCCGCGAGGGCGCGTAGCTCAGTCGGTAGAGCATTCGACTTTTAATCGAATGGTCACAGGTTCGATCCCTGTCGCGCCCACCAATTTTTAGCCATGATATTTCTGGATATCTGGCAAGGCTGTCGAGCATGAGTTTTAGATGCTCGCGACAAAAATATAAAATGGCCGGACCGCAAGGGTCTGGCCATTTTTTTATCTCCGCAATTTGGTATAAACTCTTAACATTAAGAATGGGGAGAGACGTCCAATGACTGCAAATAAAATTCTTTTCGTGTCGCAATTTCCAGCTGCAATCGACTTCGCACGCGAATTGGCGCCCGCTGGATTTGAGCTGGTGGTGGCGGATGCGCCCAGTGAAGCTTATACGGCGGCGCTGGCGGATGCGGATTATCTGGTTGGCTTTGTCGATATGCTGGTGGATGCAGATTTATATGCCGGCGGCCCGAACCTTAAGTTGATCCAGCTGCTCTCGGCCGGGTACGACCGGGCGGATATCCCTGCCGCACAAAAGGCAGGCGTGCCTATATCCAACAATGGCGGGGCGAATTCCGTCGCCGTGTCCGAACATGCCTTGATGTTGATGCTGGCCGTATCCCGCCAATTGGTGCGCCAGCACACCACAGTGGCCGCGGGCCACTGGCGCGGCAACGATATCCCGGTCCTGCACGAATTGCGGAACAAGACCCTTGGCATTATAGGCCTCGGCACAATCGGTAAGAAAACCGCCCGCCTGGCCCTGGCCTTTGGCATGGACGTCATTTATTACGACGTCGCCCGCCTGACGGAGGCGGAGGAGGATGACCTGGGCGTGCGTTTCCGCCTGCAACGGGAGATCTTCGCCGAGTCGGATCTGATCTCGTTGCATGTGCCCTATAACCCTTCGACGGAGAAAATGATCGGGGCCACGGAATTCGCGCAGATGAAGCCGACCGCGATGTTGGTCAATACGGCCCGCGGCCAGGTCATTGATGAGGACGCGCTTTATAATGCCCTGACATCCGGCACTATTGCCGCCGCCGGTCTGGATGTTTTTGAACAAGAACCGCCCAGCCCGGACAATCCGCTGCTGGGCCTGGACAATGTGATCCTGACCGCCCATATGGCCGGCCCCACGTTTGAAAGTAATAAGGTGCGCGTGCGCAATGCTTTCGACAATGTACAACGGGTGAGCCGCGGTGAAGTACCGCTGTGGGTCATTCCGGAATTGGAAGTTTAGCGCAATTCAGGCTTAAAGAGAGTGAGGGCCCAAAGGGGATCGCACAAAGCCTATGGCTATTCAGCGTCGATCGCGTCGTCCGCATTATCAATGGGGCTATCAGCGGAGCCATCAATGGGCAGGGTTCCATCCTGCTCCGTCTTGGCGCGATCTTGTTTGTCGGATTTGGCCAAGGCTTTGGCGGCTTTTTTGTCGGCTTTGCGCCGATCACGCTCCTGGCGTTCGAAATTATAATTTGGTTTTCGTGCCATAGTGCTGTCCGCCTTTAGAGTATGCCTACTTTGAACATGTTCTGATAATAGAGGGTCTTGAGAAAATAGCAATTGAACCAATGACTTGGATCACTAAAGCGTGTCCAATTACTTGAAATTTCTTTGGTTCCCGTGCGAAATGCGTCATTCCGAACGGTAGAAAAATTTCGAGACCAGCGGTTTCCGGATATCGGGTATTTCCCGATATATAAGCCCGGCCCGCTGGTCTCGTCATTCTTATCCAGCTGCGCTGTAATTCCGAAGCCCCTAAGGGGCGCTAAAACACGTGCAGTTTTGGATTTAAGTCTTCTAACCTAGTCTAATGCGACCAGGTTCTCCGCTGCTGCGCGGCCGTCACGGCCTGCAACCAGCTCAAATTCGACTTTCTGGCCCTCGCGCAGGCCTTGCAAGCCGGCGCGTTCGACTGCAGAAATATGCACGAAAACGTCTTTCGCGCCGTCACTCGGCTCGATAAAGCCAAACCCCTTAGTTGGGTTGAACCATTTCACTGTTCCGGTAGCCATAGCTAGTCCCTTCAATCTGTCAATTATAGCAGCGACCAAGCTTTGTGGCCGACTGCACGTCTCATTACTGCACAAATTCCAGGCGTAGCTTGATCGGATGCGCGAGCAACTTAACAAGATACCTCAAGTCGAGGTGCAACGAGTGGCCTTACATGGCACCACCGGGACAACGTTGCAAGCACAGAATTGAAAAACTGCGCCTAATTTGGCTAATGTAGTCCGGTGTCGTAATTTTGCGACGGTTTTGGCGCTGGAATG
>JAPKBD010000404.1 GCA_028824965.1 Alphaproteobacteria bacterium
GCCTCTTGCTGGTTCGGGTTCCGCTGCCCCAGCCAAGCTTCTATGTTCAACTCCGACGCCATCAAAATCTATCCCTTAGCCCTGTAACACACGGGCCGCTATGCCCGACGCTTTCAGGTACTGTAAACTACCGCATTCTCCAATGTCGGCCCCCATGTGGCTACAAAACAGCCGCAGATCATCGGCTGTGTCAATATCCAATGCAAAGCCGGACAGTTCCAACACTGTCGGTTCCACACCAAAGTCATGCAGCATCTGACAATGACGATTAAAACTATCGGGGCCGAATGCCGGCTGCAACAGATCGGGCGGCCACATCGCCAGGCAATTTGTCCCATCACGATCACTCGATGGTACCACACATGCACCGGGCGCCGTCAGACCCAAGTCCGCAATTTGTGCGACTTCGTCTGGCGTGATCAAAGGCACGTCGCCGGGCACATGCATCATTGCCGCGATCCCTTCGCCCGCTAACGTTTCACCTGCCTGCCGCACGGCTGCGCTATAGCCGTCGCCTCCGTTTTGGCCCCGTTCGGACATAACCCGCACGCCCTGCCAACGTGCCTCATTCAGCACCTGATCATCACTGCTGATGACCACGACGCCATCCAATGCGGTCAACGCATTGAGGACGTCGCGCAACATATGTTGGGCCAGCTGGCTGCGTTCGTTGGGCGACAGCACGTCCGCCAGGCGCTGTTTTGGGGAGGCGAACCCCTTGATGGGCACAACGGCCCACATTAGCCGCGACAGCTTTCGGCAAAGGCAAGTATGTCTCGGGCCAGGTTTGCCCGATCATCCAGGCTTTGCATCACGGTTTTGGTCACCAACGGCTCGATGCCCAGGCTGGCTACCGCATCCGCCTGATCCTGGTCCCCGTGATCCAGTACAAAACCATCCAGCAAGCCGCCATAATATTCGGCCACGGCCAGGGCTGTGCTGGGCATGCCCAATTCGGCCATCATCTTCGCAGCCGGTCCTTTGATAGCCAGGCCGGCGACAATCGGCGACACAGCAATAACCGGTGCCTTCGCTGCTGCTATCGCCTCACGCATGCCAGTCAAAGACAAGATAGGATCAATGCTGACAAACGGATTGGATGGCGTCACGATGATTGCCTGTAAATGCGGATCAGCCAAGGTGGCCATAAAATCGGCCTGGGGCATTGCGGTGGCAATGCCTTTGAATTCAAACCCGGTAACCACCGGCTCGCAGCGGTCCCGAACAAAATAGTGTTGAAATGCCAGTGCGCCGTCGGCTGTCTGCACCATGGTCCGCACGGGATCGTCGGTCATGGGCACCAGCTTGGCTTTGATACCCAGTTGTTTGGTGATCGTCGCTGTCACATTTGAAAGGCTACCGCCGGCTGCCAAGGCTTGCGTGCGCAGCACATGAAGCGCCAGATCGCGGTCACCAAGATTGAACCAGTTTTCGCCACCCATTTCACCGACGGCATCCATAAAACGCCAGCCTTCATCAGCCCGGCCCCAGCCTTTTTCTTCGTCGTTCAATCCTGCAAGGGCATAGGTGTTTGAATCTAGATCCGGGCAAATGGTCAGGCCAAGATGTTCGAAATCATCGCCGACATTGGCAACAACCAACAACCGCTCGCCCAAATCCAGACGGCTGAGACCCACAGCAAGTTTGGCCCCGCCCACGCCGCCTGATAGCGCAATGATCGGTCCCCCGTTCTCCCGACTGCCCATCAGCGGAACATGTCCTGTTCGGCAGGTCGTGGCAGGGCATCGGCACCCATATCCGAAGCTGGGAAGCTGACACCGCGAATGACCACCACGGGTTGCCCCTCATTGCCTTGGCCTTGCAGGATAGAGGCGGCGGAAGATAACTCGTCCGCCAAGCCGACTTCGCTGACCATTAATTCACGGCCATATAAATCAGGCTCCCCCCGCAGATCCCACAGCGCGGGCAGACCGGCGGAACCAATCGCCAAACCAGTGGTGCCTTGTCGCCAGGCGCGGCCAACGGAATCGTTGATGATAACCGCAATCTCAACACCATGACGTTCGCCTAAGGCCCGGCGTAGCTGACGGCAATCATCGTCCGGGTCTATGGGCAGCAGCAATACATGTTCAGAGCCATCGGCTTGTTCGACGTTAGAGGCATCGATGCCAGCATTGGCCATGACAATGCCCAGACGGTGGGCCACCACCAGTACACCGGGTCGCTTGCCGACGATGTCGACGGACTCGTCCAGAACCAACTGTATCTGGCGGGGGTCTTTGTCGACTTCCAACGCCAGGGCCTCAGCCTCCGCCGACGGCGTGATATCACGCAGATCAAAGATCCGGCCATTGGCTTTCGAGACGATTTTCTGGGCCAGGACCAGGATATCGCCGGCCTCCAACCGTTCATCGGCGCGCTCCAATCCTTCGGAGATCTGCTCAACCAGATCATCACCGGGCTGCACCATGGGCATGCCGGGGAGGGCAAACAACTGCATACGGGAGGTCTTCATGACGTCTAGTGCTCACCACTGTCGGCTGATCCCGGCGTGCCAGTGATCTTGATGCCCGCACCCGCTATCTTGTAACGGTTATTCATGAAAATCAACGTAGAGGTCAAAGCCTCCGCCACCACGGAATTGTCGATCCGACCACCGTGCCAGGCGCGCATGGAGGCATCTTCTGCCAGGCCCACGACGATTTCACGGGCTTCGGGATCATTGCCGCAAACCAGGATATCGCAATCAATATCATGGGCCAGGTCGGTCAAGTGATCCGCTGCGACGTTTTGAAAGGCAGAGACAACGCGGACGCCATCGCCCAGGAATATCTGCGCGCCCTTGCCTGCTGAACCATGTTCAGGCAAATGCACCGTGCGCACTTTCGGTGGCATCAGGGGCACGGTGACATCGACCATGATCTTGCCCTGACAGCCCGGCTTGATCGCTTCCAGCATGGGGGCCTGATTGGAAAATGGTACAGTCAGGACAACGATTTCCGCTGCTGCTGCCGCAGCACTATTTTCCAGGCCGCTGACTGTGGCATTTGGGGCCATTTCAGTAAGGCGTGCTGCACCCTTATCCGCACTTTCCTGGGCGCGGGAGCCGATGATAATGCTATGGCCGGCTGTGGCCCATCGCAGCGCCAAGCCAAAGCCCAGCGCGCCCGTACCGCCGATTACGGCAATGGTATGTTTCGTCTCTGTCATTGAATTTTCCTAAGTTGGATAAGCACGTCGTTTA
>JAPKBD010000061.1 GCA_028824965.1 Alphaproteobacteria bacterium
CTTTCGCATGCGGTCCATAATAACACCTCATCGGCGTTATCTGGGTCAGCCCCATTTGTAATTTATAAGGTATGGTTTCTATACCACCAATTCAGCACATCGCGATGAAGGCGGGCGGGCGCGGGTCACTGCATCAAAACCAGACCTTCGCGGCATTGCCAATGGTACGGATTGACGCATCCCCATCTGAACTGATTGCAAGTTAATCTAACTGCCCGTTGCCGTCGCCACTCGGCCGTGCACCGATCTCGCTCGTTAGGTGAACGCCCAGCGAAAAGGCGTGGCCAGAGAAAGGACCCTTGCCGAAACCGTTCTCCCAATGCTCGATGATGCGGGTACCAATTGGCGTAAGGGCGTCGTCACCGGAAAGCTCCTGCGTGACGCGGGTGTCGTAGTAGCGCCCCTCAAATATCACGTTTCCATCAATATCGCTGATCTGGCTCCGGCCTTGCACATACCCAGCGATCCGCGCCGGCTTACCCTGTGCATCGCGAATGACGACCTGTTGATTGAGCTCACCGATTAAAGCGGCCTTTATGGGAAGCTCAACACCGCTGGTGAATTGCAGAACCGTCTCGTAGGCGAGTTCGTAATCCCGCGCGGTGAGATAGGTAACACCATCTTCTTCGTGGCGGACTAATTCCGGAGTCCGGACAATTTGCAGCGTGACGGCACAGTTGAAGTGCCCTTTGGGTAGAGACGTTTGAGCCATTGTCTTTCTCCCGCTGGTTTTGTGGATCAATCCCGCGCTTTTGGAATTAGTGGCCACAGGCCAGGCAATGTGCCGTAGATACTAAAACTCAGCATCCCAAGTTTTGCATATGGCAGGTCTGCACAAATCTGTTGCGCTTGCGCTACATTTTCCACTTCCAGGATTAAGACCGCCCCTTTCCCGTCGTCGCGGCGCAGAATTTCCCGCAAGGTTCCGTCAGCATAGAGTTCGAGGCAATGGTCCTCTTCCGCCTTCAAGTGTGCGGCGAAATCTTCCGTAGTGAAGTCTTCACTCTTATGGGCAATGATGAAAACCCGCATAATCACCACTCCTTCATTTAGGAACGATTGTTCCGCCATACGACAAGCGTCCTGGCGTAGCAGGCGATTATCATGGCAATCGATGTTCACTACAACCATTTCCGCCTTGCGGCAAAAGCGAATATCGCAACGCCCTGAAGCAGGTTCAGCCGTTGCCAGTCGTAATCTGATGTTGCAGGCCACCATCCACGTTCAAGAGCATGCCGTTGATGTAGCGCGCCTCGTCCGATGCCAGGAAAAGGGCGGCGTTGGCCACGTCCCAGCCTTCGCCCATGGTGCCTGTGGGCGATATGGCGTCGCGGGCGGCGACCATTGTTTCCATCCCGCCGTCGCCATAGATGTCCTTCATGGCATCGGCGACCATGGGCGTATTGATCAGCCCCGGCACCAGGGCGTTGCAACGAATATTGCGGTCGGCGAATTCCATGGCAATGTTGATGGTCAAGGCATTCACCGCGCCCTTTGATGTGGCATAGGCCAGCTCCGGCCGTGCCGCCTTTGTCGCGGACAGGGACGATACATTGACGATTGTGCCGCCGCCCTGTTCCAGGAACAGGGGTATCACCGCCTGGCAGGTCAGGAACATGGAGGTGACATTAACCCGCATCACCCGTTCCCACTGCGCCAAGGTGGTATCAATGGGGCCGCCCAGCGATGCGATTCCCACATTGTTGTGCAGAATATCGATCCGGCCGTATTTTGCCACACAGGCGGCAACCATGTCGGCGACGGCGGCCTCATCGGAAACATCCGCGCCATGGGCGGTGGCCTCAAAATCTTCACCGCTGATAATGGCTGCGGTTTCGGCTGCCGCGTCTTTGTTCAGGTCAACGCAGAACACCTTGGCACCCTCGCGAGCAAAGGTGGCGGCAGTGGCCTTGCCGTTGCCCCAGCCCGGCCCGATGGAGCCGGCCCCGCAGATCAATGCGACTTTATCCTGCAAACGATGCGTCATGATGCTGCCTTTTCATCCGCTGCCAACTGCGCGCGAAGTTCAGTTTTCAGAACCTTGCCGTAATTGTTCTTCGGCAGGGCGGCGACAAAGCGATATTCCTTGGGCCGTTTAAAGCGCGCTATGTTGTCCAGACACAGTTGATCCAGTTCGGCCTCTGCTGCCTCGCCAACAACAAAGGCGATAACTTCCTCACCCCAATCAGCATGCGGTCGGCCTACGACGGAACATTCACTGACGGCGGGATGGCGCAACAATACTTCTTCGACCTCACGGGGATAGATATTGCTGCCCCCCGATATGATCATGTCTTTCGCCCGGTCCATCAAGGTCAGAAAACCATATTCGTCAAAGGCACCCACATCACCTGTGTGCAACCAGCCACCGCGTAGGGCATCCGCCGTGGCCTCCGGGTTATTCCAATACCCGGCCATGATGACATCACCCCGGCAGACGATCTCACCCATCTCGCCCACCGGCACTTCGTTGTCGTCCGCATCGACGGCGCGGACGTCCACATCCGTGCGTGCGATCCCGGTTGATCCGAGGCGCTTCAGATAGTCGGGATGGTCCGTGTCCGTGTGCATGGCACGGGATAATCCTGTGATGGTCATCGGGCTTTCCCCTTGGCCGAACAGCTGCACCAGCTTGGGCCCCAGAACTTCCAGCGCGCGCAGGGTATCCTCCACATACATCGGGCCACCGCCATAAACGATGGTTTTAATGTTCGAGGTATCCGCCGTGTCGATGCCGGGCAGGCTGATCAGACGGGTCAACATGGTGGGGGCAAAGAAAAAGCTGACGTTGGTGTAATACTGCAACAATTCCACCGTCTCAGCAGGATTAAAGCCACCCGACGCGGGAATGATATTGTTTGCCGCCTTGGCCACATGGGGCAGGGCGAACAAGCCCGAACCATGGCTAAGCGGTGCGCCATGGATCATGCAATCGTTCGGGGTGATCGTGTCCATATCGGCGAAATAGTTCATGACCATAGACATCAGATTGCGTTGGGTCAGCATGGCACCCTTGGGCCGCCCGGTGGTGCCGGACGTATAGAACAGCCAGGCCAGATCGTCCGGTGCGCAATCAACTATTGCGCCACCGGAATTATCAAACAGAGCGTCATAGGCGGCCCCTGATGTGGCAACCACCGCATCCAGGCCCTCGATGCTGTCCTGCAACGGTGTAATGTCGGCGACCAAATCATCGGTGATGAAGCAAACCCGCGCGCCCGAATTCTCTAAGATGAACGTGGCCTCCAGGGGGTGCAGTTTGGAATTTATAGGAACGGCAGCCAGACCCGCGTGCCAGGCACCATACAGAACCTCAAAAAACGCCGGGGCGTTCTTCATCATAATGGCGACCCGGTCGCCTTTGTTCAGATGAAATTTTTCGCGCAAGGCATGGCCAAGGCGGGCCGCACGATCTGACAGCTGATGATAGCTGACGGCGGGGTTTAAGCCTGACGTGACCGCCGGGCGATCGCCGAAACTCAACGCGGCCTTGTGTAATAATGACGCCTGGTTCATGGAATCGGCCACCTCCCAACAACAATTTCATTTTGTTGTTTATGGCCTATCCTGACTTTATCCGCCACCCGATATGACGTCGGCAAAGACTACAAGACGCAAAGGGCCGCCCGGTACGGGGTCATCCAGGGGCCAGCAAGTGGAGAGCGCCAGGCGCGCGGTTGGGCCTTTCGTTGAAAGCTGCGTGGTCCGGCTATCAACAATGCGCCCTTCCGTAATGCGGAAATGATGCCGGCTGCCGTCCGCCCGGCGCACCGTGACCAACTGTCCCGGTGCCAACTGGCCCAAGCCTGAAAAATGCGTGTCCCGATGACCCGCGATCACGGACAGGCCGGGCTCCCCCGGTAGGGGCGTGCCGGTCAGATGGCTGGGCGCAAAGGCCAGAGCCTGACCGCTGCCGCCCGCCAACACGACAAAGGATTGGCCCGGTAGAATTAACTCGGCGACGGCCTGGGTGTCGGCCCAGGGCCAAGGTGGTGTCGGCGTGCCAGCCATGGTTTGGCTCCACGCGCGGGCCAACAACACTTGGGCAACTTGGGCCTTGATGGGTATCCACAGTCCCCAAACAAGACAGGCCAACCCCACGGCACACAGAAGACCCGCCGCCTTCAAAATTGCAGCGCCTTTCCCCGCCGGCTTATGGCCATCAGGGCCATCTGGGCCATCGCCAATAAAATCAGGATCAAGCCGCAGAGCAGCAGCAGATTAGCCGCCGTGCCCGTGGCGGGCAGGCTGACCCTGCTTGCCTGCTCCATAACCGGGCTGTTGGCGAAGACTTTTTTGAATTCCCAACCTGCAGGCAGATTGGCGCTCATGCGTTGGCTCAACAACGGATCTTCCGATGCGCGCGCAACCGCCTGATCAATGGCGATCAACGCGGTCAGACGGCTGACCAGGCCGTAATCCATGGCCAGGGCCAGGATCTGGGCATCCAGCTCTCCAGGATTATTTCTGTGATTGCCATCTGATCGCAGGTGAGGCGGCTGATCCTCCAAGGCTGTGATTTTTCGTTGCGCCCATAACTTGCCAATGCCGAAGCCCTGTTGGCCGCCCTGTAAATCCAGGCTTTGCTGCCAGATCTGCCCGCCCCGCCGGCCACTGACGGTCATTGCGTCAACCCGGCCGGTTAGCTTCGCCGCGATCACCAACGGCTCACCGGCATACAAATCGGGGATCGGGTCCCGGGCCAGTTGCGCGCTGCCGCCGTTGTCGAAAATGACCTGAATGTCTGTCATGGCGGGATGGCTTAGTTTGTTGATCAGCTCATCCATCCGCGTCCCGATCTGAGCGGCGGAACCAATGTGTAGAAAGCTGCCCCGTCCGGCTTGGGCCGCACCACGCATGAAATTGCTGTTGGGGGCGGAACCGATGCCGATAGTGAACAGACGGGCAGAGCCTAGTTGATCTGCGATTAGCGCAAACAATTGCGCCTCATTCCCCACCGCGCCATCCGTTAGGAAGACCACCTGACGCAGGACGCCGGGTATGGCAGCCTGGCTTAACGCCGCGCCCAGGGCCGGGGCCATCTCCGTCCCGCCACCGGCTTTTAGGGCGGCGATCCAGCCCCTGGCCTGGTTCAGGTGGGCCGGATCGGCTTTCATCGATGTTGCAAACAGGCGGCTGTGGCTGCTGTTGAATTCCAAAATGTTGAAATAGTCGCCCCCACCCAGACTATCCATAGCGCGCAATAACGCAGCCTTGGCCTGGCGGATGGATGCCCCGCCCATGGAGCCGGATGTATCCAGGACAAACAGCAATTCCCGGGCCGGTGGGGCGTTGTCTTCGGCTGCAACGAGTGGCGGGACAAGCATCAACAAGACGTGGCGTACATACGACCCGGTCTGGCTGGGCGCATCGCTTTCAACGAACAGGCCGGCTTGGGGTGCGGCCTCGGACTTCGGTCGCCAGGTCAGCTCAAAATCACGATCAGCGGGCACTGCATCTTGATCCAAGGTAATAATGCGCCGCCCGTCGTTTTGTTCCTGCACGGCAATTTTGTGGTGGTGGCTGGTCACGTCTGCCAAGGGCATGCCGGGGTTCAAGCGCACGGTTAGCGAAACCGGGTTGAGGTTGCGTGTACCATCAGGCTGAGGCGGCACCGTCGGCTGGGTGATCCGCGCACTTTCTTCCCAACCATTACTGCCGAATTTGGCAAGCTGCACAGCGCCATCTGATCGGCCGGGGATATAGCGGGGGCCAACCACCATGGGAAAACGCAGACGGAACTCCCCGTTCGCATAGGCCAGGACCTGTTGATAGCGAATTTCGATGCGGACGGTTTCGCCCGGCGCAATATTGGCAATCGACGTGGTGAATATGTTCGGGCGTTCCGCCTCTACCAACCCGGCCTTTTTGCCCTGGCGTTTGGCCTGGGCGTAGGCCCTTTGCGCCTTTTGCCGTTCCTCAATGCGGCCCTCGATGACCCGATCACCAATGGTCAGACGCAGGCCGTCCACGGCCGCCTTGTGGGGCAGGGGAAAGACATAAATCCCTTCCATCCAGCTATCAGAGTTGTTGGTGAATACCTGGCGCACCCTGGCGCGGGCAATCAAGCCGGAGACGTCGATCTCCACATCGGATTTCTGTGCAACGGCAGCGCGATAAACGCCCGTCCCCTTGGCGCGCAGCAACAGGCTGCCTTCGCCGACCTGTTCGGGAACTGTTGCTGTGGCAGATGTTGTGATGGCGACAGCCAGAATAAATCCGGCCAGGATATTCATGATAAGGACGGCAAAACGGTCGGTTCGTTCAATAGGGTTGATAGGGATGGTGTTGGGCATGACGGGCTCTCCTGTTCAGCAATGCAGGAGGCATTCAGCACCCCCCATGAGGCGGGGAGAGGGCTAGGTCAGGGCTTTTTCACGTCCATATTGTGGCAGTAATGAGGCGGTAACGTCTATTCCGCCGCATTGGCGCGGCCAAAGGCGGCTTCCATTTCCCGGCGGATGATGACGGCGGGGTCTGTGTGATCGATTACCGCGTCTTCCCAGGTCAGCAATTCGCCCATTGCGATGTCACGTGTCAGGGGCACATCGCCTGCCAGGCCAAGGGGTAATCCGCTCATGGCCAAAGATCTATCCGCGGCTAGCTGTTTGCCCCAAATCATATGTCCGCCTTCACCATCGAGAACCTCACCCTTTTTCAGATCACGCTTGGCGGTCGCCACCACATCCGAGCGAAAGGCGATGGGCGATCCTGTTGGTTCGCCGCGTAATGCAACAGATGCGATGGAAACGCCCAGCTCCAGCCCGATCATATGGGTGGGGCGGTACAAAGCGGCGAACTGCCCACTGTCATCCGCCAGCATGTGATATTCCCGGAAACATTGCCGGGCGTAATCGGTCTCCCCCTCAATCACCACAAATGTGCCCATGGCCAGATTGTGGGGCACGTCGCCGCCGTCTCGGTATAACGAGGAGACGACCTCCGTAGTGCCGCTGCGGCTGAGGCTACCGCCCTGTGTGGCCGGCTTGCACACATCCGCCAACTCAAATCGGGAGGCGGGGGGAAAGGCCAGGCCATCATCCTGGGGCGTTAACCCGGTGGCATTGCAAACAGCCGTCATCTCGATGCCGGATTTGGTACCGTCGAGGAATGAATTGAACATCTTTAAATTGATCGAATTGGGATCTATGTCCAGATATTCGGTCAGAACATCGGGCACTGTATCGGGCGTCAGTTGATGATAGTGGGGCGCATAGCGGGTGCCTTTCCCGGCGCACACCACCTTAAAGCCGCAGGTCCGGGCCCAATCCACATGTTCAGCGATCAATGCCGGTTGATCACCCCAGGCCAGGGAATAGACCACGCCCGCGGCCTCCGCCTTGCGGGCCAGCAGCGGTCCTGCGACCACATCAGCCTCCACATTCACCATGATCACGTGTTTGCCGTTTTCGATAGCGGCCAGGCAATGGCGGATACCTATACGTGGATCGCCCGTGGCATCGATAAGGACATCCAGGCCCGGATGCTGGATCAAGGCCATGGCGTCATCACCAATATGGCTGGCCCCTGATTTGAGGGCATCATCCAAGGTCGGGGCAGCGATTTGTTCATCTGACCAGCCCACCTGGCGGCAATTGCCCCGGGCGCGGTCCACATCCAGGTCTGCGATGCCCAGCAGATGGATGCCCGTGGTCAGGCGCGCCTGCGCCAGGTACATGGAGCCGAATTTGCCGGCCCCGATCAAGCCCACATGGACGGGATTTTCCGCCTCCGCCCGTGCTGCCAATAGCCGTGAAAGGTTCATGATAAAATTCCTAAATGGTCAATTTCGCTACTGAAGCATGATTAAGAGATGTGGCCAAGTCCGGTAAATTGGCCCGGTAATCTGGCCCGGCGGATCAGCATTTTTCGCCAAATTGTGCAGCCAACCTTTGACAGGGGCGGATGGTTGGCTAATATAGTCCTAATTCGCCCGAACGGGGGCATTCTAAGAACACTATGGGAGCATAGGGGACAGCCACAATGGCAGCCGGAAACCGCCCACTATCACCGCATCTGCAAGTCTATCGCTGGCAGATATCAATGGCGCTATCGATCCTGCATCGGATCAGTGGTGTCGGCTTGGCCATTGGCCTGTTGTTGTTGACCTGGTGGTTGGCGGCGGCGGCGTCGGGGCCTGAATATTTTGATATGGTTCATGGGATTATGGGCTCAATAATCGGCCGGTTGATCCTGTTGGGCTTTACCGCCTCGTTGTTCTTTCACCTTTGCAACGGCATTCGCCATCTATGTTGGGATGCGGGCTATGGCTTTGAACTGGGTACAATGCGGTCGTCCGGCATATTGGTCCTGGTCGCGACTGTGGTGCTGACCTTGGGTACATTTTTAGTCGGTTATGGCTTTATCGGTTATGGGGGGTAGGACATGTCAGATCGTAGTTTAAGAACCCCACTGGCCCGTGTGCGCGGCCTTGGTTCCGCGAAAAGCGGCACGCACCATTTCTGGATCCAGCGGTTGACGGCGATTGCTTTGGTGCCATTGACCATTTGGTTTGTGCTGTCCATCGCGTCCCTGGCCACGGCTGATTTGCCGGCTGTTCACGCCTGGATGAAATCGCCTCTTAGCGCGGCGTTGATGTTGAGTTTCCTGCTGGCCGGTTTCTGGCATATGAAGCTGGGTCTGCAGGTGGTGATCGAAGACTATGTCCATGCCGAATGGGCCAAAGTCACGTGCCTGGTGGTCAACAATCTTGTTTCAATCTTCCTGGCCCTGGCGGCAACGCTGGCGGTCCTAAAAATGTTGTTAGGGGGCTGATCTATGTCGCAGGCTTATGCGATTGAAGACCACGTCTATGATGTGGTGGTGGTTGGCGCCGGTGGTTCCGGCCTGCGGGCAACCATGGGGGCGGCCCAGGCCGGCCTGAAAACCGCCTGTATCTCAAAAGTTTTTCCAACCCGGTCTCATACCGTCGCAGCCCAGGGCGGCATTGCCGCATCTTTGGGTAATATGGGTGAGGATGACTGGCGCTGGCACATGTATGACACCGTTAAGGGGTCTGACTGGCTGGGCGATCAGGATGCCATTGAATATATGTGCCGGGAGGCACCGCGCGCGGTGTTGGAGCTGGAACATATGGGTCTGCCGTTCTCCCGCACCGAAGAAGGCAAGATCTATCAGCGCGCCTTTGGCGGCATGACCACGAATTATGGTGAGGGCACGGCACAACGGACGTGTGCGGCAGCGGACCGGACGGGCCATGCTATTCTGCACACCCTATACCAGCAGTCCCTGCGTTATGACACGGACTTCTATATTGAATATTTCGTCCTTGATCTGATCATGGATGCTGAGGGCGTTTGCCGGGGCGTGATCTGCTGGGACCTCTCAACCGGGACCATTCACCGTTTCCGGGCTCATATGGTCATTCTGGCCACGGGCGGTTACGGGCGCACCTATTTCTCCTGCACCTCAGCCCACACATGCACGGGCGATGGCAATGCCATGATGTTGCGGGCCGGCCTGCCACTGCAGGATATGGAGTTCGTGCAATTCCATCCCACGGGCATTTATGGTGCCGGCTGTCTGATTACTGAAGGCGTTCGCGGCGAAGGCGGCTTCCTGGTGAACAGCGAGGGTGAACGCTTTATGGAGCGGTATGCCCCGTCCGCCAAGGATCTGGCCAGTCGTGATGTGGTCAGCCGATCCATGACCATCGAAATTCGCGAGGGCAGGGGCATTGGTCCCAACAAGGATCACATTGTTTTGCATCTGGATCATCTTGATCCCGCGGTGATCGAAGAACGGCTGCCCGGTATTTCAGAATCGGCACGTATTTTCGCCGGTGTGGACGTGACTAAGGAAGCCATTCCCGTCATTCCCACGGTGCATTACAACATGGGCGGTATTCAAACCAACTATCATGGTGAGGTTGTCACCCTGAAAGATGGCGAACCGGATTCCATCGTTCCCGGCCTGATGGCTGTGGGTGAGGCGGCGTGCGTCTCTGTCCATGGTGCGAACCGCCTTGGTTCAAACTCCTTGATCGATTTGGTGGTCTTTGGCCGGGCTGCGGGCCTGCGATGCGCTGAGATTGTAACCTCTGGCGCACCGCATCCCGATTTGCCGGCATCGTTGGACGATGCGGCCATGGGGCATTTCGACAAGATGCGTCATGCCAAGGGCGGCACATCAACGGCGACGATCCGTGATAATATGCAGCGTGTCATGCAAAGCAACTGCGCCGTCTTCCGCACCGGTGAGGTGTTGGAGGAGGGGCAGAAACTGATCGACGAGATTTGGGAGATGATGCCCGATATCGGAGTCTCGGATCGTTCCATGATCTGGAATTCTGATCTGGTCGAGAGTTTGGAGCTGGATAACTTAATGCGCCAAGCTGTCGTCACCATGCACGCAGCGGCCAACCGTAAGGAAAGCCGTGGCGGCCATGCCCGTGAGGATTACCCCGACCGGGACGATGAAAACTGGATGAAACATACCCTGACATGGTTTGACGATGACGGATCGGTAAAAATCGATTACCGCCCCGTGCATGATTACACCCTGTCGGACGATGTCGAATACTTCCCGCCCAAGGCGCGGGTTTACTAAGGATACGGATATGGTCGAGTTCAACTTACCCGCCAATTCCAAGGTTAAGGGCGGTAAAACCCACAAGACAGCTGCGGGCGCGAAGAATGTCCGCAACTTTCAGGTCTATCGTTATGATCCCGATAGCGGCGAAAACCCCCGCGTGGACACCTTTGAGGTGGACATGGACGATTGCGGGCCCATGGTTCTGGATGCCCTGATCAAGATCAAGAACGAGATTGATCCCACGGTGACCTTTCGCCGCTCCTGCCGGGAAGGTATTTGCGGCTCCTGCGCCATGAATATCGATGGCACCAATACCCTAGCCTGTACCATGGATTGCGAAGATGTGAAGGGGGATGTGAAGATTTATCCTCTGCCGCATTTGGAAGTGATCAAGGATCTGGTCGGTGATCTGTCGAACTTCTACGCCCAATACGCCTCGATCAAACCATGGTTGGTGTCCGATTCCCCTGCACCCCCCGATGGGGAACGGCTGCAATCGGAAGAAGAACGCAAACTGATCGACGGCCTGTACGAATGCATTCTGTGCGCCTGTTGCTCAACGGCTTGTCCCAGCTATTGGTGGAACAGCGACCGTTATTTGGGCCCGGCAGTATTGTTGCAGGCCTATCGTTGGTTGGTGGACAGCCGGGATGACAGCCAGGGCGAACGCCTGGACCAGTTGGAAGACCCCTTCCGGCTGTACCGTTGCCACACCATCATGAACTGCACAAACACTTGCCCAAAAAGCTTGAACCCCGCGAAAGCCATCGCCGAGATCAAAAAAATGATGGTGACCCGTCAGGTTTAGCGCCAACGGCCATACCGATAAGTATCATCGGGCCGCCGGATCAACCCGGCGGCCCGATTTGTATTTTTGGAGACCAAGAATGTATACGCCCGATAAGTACCTCATGGATGACGCGGCCCAACAGCAGGCTTTGATGGCGGATAATCCGTTTGCGCAGCTTGTCACCGTTGACCGTGACGGCATGCCCCATGCCACGCATTTGCCAGTCCTGTATATGGACGGCGTTCTCGATGTGCATATGGCCAAGGCCAACCCCCAGTGGCAGCATTTTGAGAATGGGCGGGAGGTGCTGGTTATCTTCTCCGGTCCGCACGGTTATATCTCGCCGTCATGGTATGAAAGCGTGCCTGCCGTGCCGACGTGGAATTATACGGCTGTACATGTCTATGGCCGCCCCCGCTTGATTGAAGATCCGGCCCAGAAGAAGGCGCGTCAAAGCCATCTGGTGGATATCATGGAAAGCGGTTTTGCGGAGCCCTGGCGTATGGAGTTGCCTTCGAAATATGAGCAAGGCATGCTGGCAGGCATCGTCACCTTTGAAGTCGACATTACCCGTATTGAAGGCAAGGCGAAGCTCGTGCAAAAACGTAAGCCCGAAGATGCCCAAGGGGCCATCGATGGGCTGCGTACGACGGGCCGGGCCGGGGATGCGGCCCTGGCGGATTTGATGGCGCAGAATTTGGCGGGTGGTTCTTAACCGTCGTCGCTTGCAGGGCCGGGCAACACCCTTAAACGGCAGCAGCCGGGCTGCCCTGGTTTCCAGGTTTCGCCGGCGAATGTGAAGCCGGCGGCTTCGAACAGGCCGCCGTCGATGGCACCGGCGAATTTGCACAGCTGCTCCATGTCTTCGTCGGACTTGCCCATTTCTGTCCAGCCGTCTTTCAGGGGGCAGCGTTCGAAGTAGATCTGTAGTTCGTCTTCATCGCATTTAACGACTTCGGGTATGAACAGATCGCCGATGCCGGGGATACCGCCCAGGAAGGCATCTTTCAGGCCCGCCAGATCGTTGGGGGCGAATTGCTTGAAGGCATCGCCCATGCCCTCGCCCAATCGCCGGGTCGCTTCCTGGCCGATTTCCTGCGCCTTTTCCTGTCCCAAATGTTCCCGCATCACATCGACCATATGGGCATAGGCAACAGCGCGCATCTTCAGGGCGGCGCGCAGGGCGGACATCGGCACGGTGGCTTCTTCAGTCATGATTTTGCCTGTGATTAATTCGGCGTAAAGACGTTCAGGCCGTCGTTGCTGACCACTTTACCCGCCGCACCCAGATGATCGTTCGCGACCATTTCCGCCAACAAGTCCGGGTTATCCGGGGTGTTGGCGATAAAGCGGCTGCCGTCATCCAAAATGCCCATGACGATGGCAAAGCTGGGGCCCGCCCGATCATGGACAACGGAATAGGTCTCAACCGTGGCGCTGCCATTGGCGGTTTCGACTGCCTCGCGGCCCTTGGTTGAATTGATGACGGATTGATAGATATCCGGGTCCTTTGGGGCGAAGGGCTTTTCCGGTTCGTCGGTGGAATAGATGCCGGCGGACTGCTTGGTGATGTAGTTGCCGTTGGAGGTGACCAGCCCTTTTATGCCCGGCTTGGCACGAACCGTGTTCATCATCTCAGCAATGGAGTGGGTGACGTAGTTATTGCCGGGCCCGCCGAAATACGGCAAGCCGCCTGTGACCGTCAGGCCACGGGGATCATCAAGGGCGATGCCCATTTCCTCACACGCGATCTGTACGGCGGAAGGGAAGCAGCTGTAAATATCAAAGGCACCAATATCATCCAGGCTGCAATCCGCCATTTCCAGTACCTCTTCACCGACCAGGCGCATGGCGTGGGAGGAATGGAAATCCTTCCGGTCGGAGATGAACCAATGATCGTAGGCATCGGCGCAGCCGTGCAGATAGACCCAGTTCTCGCGGGGGATGCCCAGCTCCTTAGCCTTGGCGACGGAAGTTAGGATCAAGGCGGCAGATTGATCGTTAAAGGCATTGGCGTTCATCAACTTGGTATAGGGAAAGCCGATGTACGGATTGGCGGCCGTGGGCGTGGCGATCTGTTCGGCGCTGTAGCCATCCCGGCGATCAGCCAGGGGGTTGGCAGCAGCGACGGCTGCGAAGCCTGAGAATAATTCACCCATGGCCATGCCATGTTCGGCGATGGTGCGGCCATGCTTGCCGCGAATGGCGTTTTCGAACAAGGGGTAGGCAAAAATGGCACCGGCCATACGGTGGCGGTCCTCAACATCGTTCCAGCCGCGGGTATCCACGCCCCACATCTCCGGCTCCCCGCCTGGATGTTCGTTCCAATCCAAATCCATGTTGGCGCGTTGGGCCGTCTTTTGCGTCGATAGCGCTTCGCCACCCGCGATCAGGGCAGCGCCTAATTCGCCACGGGTGATCATTTCGAACATCCGGTTGATGGCATATTGCACCATGTTGCCGCCCGGGTGGGTGTAGATCAGGCGTTTGGCATTGGTGGCGCCAATGCGTTCGGCGATGGTGCGCGGTGGATTGGTCTGAGTACCGAAGGTCGAGGCGAACCGCCACGAGGTATCCGCAAATGTGCGAATGGCCAAAACCGTATCCAGGGCCGCCAATAGGGCATCGCCGCCGCCGGCGTTTTTCGCTGCCAGGCGGGCCGCATCCACGGTCAGATCCATGGGTGAACGGGCCGCCGTTGGATCGCTTTCGCGTTGGGTGATCTGGCCGCAACCGACCATGATGGGAATTCTACTCTCGTCCATGAACTTGTCCTATCGCTGGGATGACTAACTAGCGGATGTGGGCCTCGGCAATGGCATTAATACCATCAACACCGCTGCCGTCTAAAATGGTGACGACCCTTGTGATGCCCAGATCGGTCAGGGCTTTCAAACTGTCTGCCCCGCCTTTGGGGCCCCACATGGTGGTCAATTCAATGTCGTCATAATTGCGACCCTCCGCCTCACAGGCGGCGCGCAGATCCGCCAGCATGGCGGGTAGGTCATCGATGCCGGCACCGGGGATGAACCAGCCGTCCCCGTGCCTGGCAATGCGTTCATAGATTTTGCCGGCTTTGCCGCCCATGATAATGGGAATGCCCGGAACGCCTGACGCGCCGTTGGTTTTCTGGACGGGCAGGGGATAACTTTTAAAACCATGCCAGGACAGGAAATCGCTTTCGTGTTCTACGACCTCGCCGGACCAGACCTTTTTCATGGCGACCATATAATCGTCAAAGCGGGCGCCACGCCGTTCGAACGGTACGCCCATGGCGGTGAATTCCTCCCGCAACCAGCCGATCCCAGCGCCCAGCATAAAACGTCCGCCCGAGAGGAAATCCAGGCTGGCAGCCTGTTTCGCCAATAGCAGGGCGTTGGTCTGGGCGACAATATTGACCCCGGTGCCGAGGCGAATGGTTTTGGTATTGGCGGCAATGGCGGTCAGGGCGATCAAGGGATCAACAAAAGGTGTCTCAGGCACTGCACCCATTTTGCCGCTTTTGTTGTAAGGGTAGGCGGAGGCATAATCGGTCGGCACGATGACATGTTCGAATGTCCAGACGCTCTCAAACCCTGCAGCTTCTGCTGCTTGTGCGGTGGTGATCATTTGTTCCGGTGTTGCCACACCGATATTGATAGGCACCAAACCGAATTTCATAGCATGTCCAATCTATTGATGTGCGATCTGTAGACGTAGTCTGTGAATGTGATTTATAAATGCAGGATCGATCAGATTAGGTCGTAGTGCACTGCGCCCAAGATCATATTCACGGACACGCCGTCGTCAGACAAGGGCAAATAAACACCTTCATAGGCCTGCCATTCTTTGCCCATATATCCTGATGTGCCGAACCATCACAACGGTTCTGCATTTTTCACTACCCATTTGAAAGGATCTGTCACCGTATCGAAATTTTCGCCATCGTACAATTCGTCAAAATATTTTCCCGTGGCGTCACGGGAAACGGCGGTGGTGATATGGGTGCCGATCAGCCGCCATCGAAAACTCAGTTCGGTCTGCCGCTGAACCTCTATCAACTCCAAATGTGACCACAAATAGCACGGCACCTGCAAGGCATCGATATCTTTATGTGCCGGCATTTCCCGATCATTTCTGATCTTGTGCCAATAATCGACGACCTCAACCAGCCGCTTGTTTACAAACACCAGATCAGGATCGACACTACCCTGAACTTCCATTGCGAACTCCACCTAACGAATATACTGTGATCACTATACGATAAAAAACTTGTGCGGTGGCGACGTTTATCTGTTGAATTTCTGCCCCCGCAACCAAATCTTCAAGCTGTGCCATGAAGTGCATGACGCCACCACAGGGCCAGCATCAACAGTGCAAAGATTTGCCGGCTACGGTCCCGCCGTTGAGAAACATGATCCTGCCATAGGGTTGATAGTGCGCCTTTGTCCAGGTAATCCAGATGGGGTCCATCGGGTGCGAACAAGGCATCTTCTATGTAGTCCCGCCAGGGGCCGCGGGACCAATCTCCAAATGGCACGTGGAAGCCGCGCTTTGGGCGGTTGACGATTGCGGACGGCAGATAATTTTCCGCCATGCGTTTGTGAACGATTTTGCCCCGACCCAACGCCATCCGATAATTCAAGGGTAGGCTTTCCACAAACTTCATCAACTCGATATCCAGCATGGGCACGCGGGCTTCAAGGGAGGCTGCCATGGATGTCTTGTCGCCGTACAGCAGCAGGTCATC
>JAPKBD010000405.1 GCA_028824965.1 Alphaproteobacteria bacterium
GGATGACAGCAGATATCCGTGCCCGGCATGTATCTCAATAATATCGAAGCCTGCTTGATCGGCACGCTTGGCGGCAGAGACAAAATCATCAACGACTTTGGCGATATCGCTCTGGTTCATCTCCTTGGGCATTTCACTGTCAGGCCCAAACTTTATTGCGCTCGGGGCGACAATTTCCCACTTCTCGTCTTCGGTTAGCGGTGTGTTGCGTTTCCAGGCAATGGGCTCGCAGGCCTTACGGCCAGCATGGCCAATCTGCATGCCGATCTTGGCGTCGGTGCGGGAATGGACGAAATCGACAACCTTCTTCCAGGCTTCCATGTGCCGGTCTTCGTACATGCCGGCATCACCGGGGGATATGCGGGCTTCTCGTGAAATCTGGGTCATTTCGGTAAAGACCAGCCCGGCGCCGCCCATGGCCCGGCTGCCTAAATGCACGATATGAAAATCGGTCGGGGTCCCATCGAGATCATCGGCGGAATACATACACATCGGTGACATGACGACCCGATTGCTGAGGGTCATCTCACGCAGTTTGAAGGGCGTGAACATTGGTGGTGTTTCGGTTGCCGCATCCGACTCAGGTGACATTTTCTTCTCCAGTGAAACGGGTTGCCGGCGAGCTTACACGTGAATCCGCGCTCGGCAAGGGTGCGCTAGCGCTGTTTTATCCGGGGGGGTACACTGTAAAAAATCTATACTCCGCTCGCGCGGCTCAACGCGCCTGCGCAAAAGAAAATTCTGGAAAGACATTAATGACCGCACCCGCCGGAGGTTCCTCTACTGCTGCCTCCCCGGCGGTTCTCGCGACGGCGTTTATGATCCTTGCCGGGGCGCTTTTTGCGTCGATGCACGGCACCGTCCGGCTAATTTCTTCCGATCTGCATCCCTTCGTCATTGCGTTTTTTCGCAATCTGTTTGGATTTTTGGTGCTGGTTCCCCTGTTAATGCGGGGTGGTGCCAAGATGTTCAAGACCAAGCGGTTTGGGTTCCACAGTATTCGCGCCTGCGTCAATTCCGTGTCGATGCTGTGTTGGTTTACGGCTCTGTCGCTTATTCCGTTGGCCGATGCAACCGCGCTTACTCTGACTGGGCCGCTCTTCGTGACGCTGGGGGCGATGATCGCGTTTGGCGAACGAGTCCGAATTTGGCGTTGGACCGCCCTTGTTCTTGGCGCAATGGGGGCATTGATGGTGATCCGGCCTGGGTTTGAGGCGGTAAATATTGGTGCAATTCTGGCGGTAGTGGGAACGGCACTCGCGGCGGTCTCCAAACTCTTCGCCAAGAGCCTGACCAAGACCGAAGGTCCAACGACGATCGCCGCCTATGTTCAGTTTTTGATGACACCAATTACATTGGTTGCCGCCTTATTTTATTGGCAATGGCCGACGATGGAGCAGCTATTCGGCCTCATGGCGATTGGCGCGTTGGCGAGTATGGGGCATCTCTTTACTGCAAAGGCCTATGCTATCGCTGACCTTAGTTTTGCCGAACCCATCGTGTTTACGCGGATGATCTGGGCAACGATATTTGGTTATGTTGCGTTCTCTGAAATCCCCGATATCTGGACTTGGGCGGGGGCGTTTACGATTGTGATGGCGACGACGATCATTTCCTATCGGGAACGTGTTGTGAAACGGGCAGCTGCGGGGACGTCATGATTTAATATAATACTGTGCTCGGCGGTTGATCGGTTGTTTTCCTTTGTGATTTATTGCGCCTCAGACAGGAAGAGGAAGTTATGGCGAACGATAAACAATATGGCGGGCGGGGTTACCCCGATCTTCACGATCATATTGAAACCCTGCGCGATCTGGGGCTCCTCCATGAAATTGCGGTGCCGGTCAATAAAGACACTGAGCTCAAACCATTGGTGCGGTGGCAGTTTCGTGGCGGTATCCCTGAATCAGAGCGCAAAGCCTTTCTTTTCAACAATGTCACCGACAGCCGCGGCAATAAATATGAGATCCCGCTGGTAGTTGGTGCGTTGGCTACCACGCCAGAGATTTACGGTATTGGCATGGGTGTGCCGGTTTCCGATATTGGGGAGCATTGGAAGAAAGCGCTCGCCGCCCCGATCTCGCCGGTTGAGGTTCAGGATGCTCCCTGCCATGAAGTTATCCTGACAGGCGCGGATATTGATGGGGAAGGTAAAGGGCTTGATGCCCTGCCAGTGCCAATCTCGACGCCCGGATTTGATGTTGCACCATATTTGACCGCGACCAGCTGTATTTCGCGCGACCCTGATACTGGCGTGCAGAATATGGGCACTTATCGTGGCGGCATAAAGGCGCCGGACCGCATCGGGCTTAAAATGTTTGTCAATTTGCGCCAAGGCGGTCATGCGCATTGGGATAAATACAAAGCACGCGGCGAAAAGATGCCGATGGCGATCATGGTTGGCTGCCCACCGGCACTTGCCTATGTCAGTCCACAGAAAATCCGTGAGGGTATTGATGAGATTGGCGTTGCCGGCGCGTTGGTGGGTGCTCCGATCCGTGTCGTAAAGGCAAAGACCGTTGATCTGATGGTGCCCGCAGATGCCGAGATTGTCATCGAGGGTCTGGTCGATACCGATATGTTGGAGCCCGAAGCGCCGTTTGGCGAAAGTCATGGGCATATCAATCTTGAGGAATATAATTTTATCTTTGAGGTTACAGCGATTACCCGGCGCAAGGACGCTATTATGGCGTCGATTATTTCGCAGGTAACGCCTTCTGAATCGAGTGTCATTAAGCGGGTGGCGATGGAGCCCAAGTTCCTCAATCATCTGACCGATCATCTTGGCATTAAGGGTATCAAGCATGTTTCCCTGCATGAACCGCTGACGAATATTAGGAGAATTGCTTTTCTCGTGTTTGAACGGGGTGTGCCGACGACCGAGATATGGCGAGCATTATATGGCACGGCGAATTTTGATTCCGCCTGTGGCAAGTATGTCATCGCGGTGAACGAAGATATTGATCCGGAGCAATGCGACGCGGTGTTCTGGGCGCTGGCCTATCGCGCTAACCCGGCGCTGGATATTGAAATCCTAAAATATCGTGATCGCGGCCATGGCCCAGCCTTGGAACGCGGTGACGGGTTTGATGGCACCATGCTGATCGATGCAACGCTGAAATCCGATATGCCACCAATTGCTTTGCCGACCAAAGTGTTCAT
>JAPKBD010000062.1 GCA_028824965.1 Alphaproteobacteria bacterium
GGACCATGATTTTCATCAACTGGCGACGCAGTAAGGGGAATTCAATAATGCTTTGCCCGAACTGTTGGCGGTTCCGCGCAACAGCGAGAGACTCGTTTAGACAACGGCGCATCATGGCTGCGGCCCGCACGCCGTGGGACAGGCGAGATAGACTGACCGTCTTCATGATCTGCTTGATACCGGAATGCAGCTCACCAATCAGATAACCTACCGCACCATCCAATGTGACTTCACCCGACGCCATGGACCAGGTTCCCAACTTGTCCTTCAGGCGCACGATGCGGTAGTTGTTGCGGCAGCCATCCTCCAGTTCTCGTGGTACCAAGAACATGCTTAAACCACGGCTGCCCGCCACCGCACCCTCCGTGCGGGCGAGGAGCAAGATCACGTCCGCATCAGCGTTGGAGCAAAACCATTTGTCCCCCGATATGCGCCAATGATCGCCGTCCGCCGTCGCCATGACCTCAATATTGCCCACATCGGAACCGGCACCTTGTTCGGTCAGGAATTGTGCGCAACGCCAAAGCTGATCCATATCGTTTGACAGCATGCGCGGCAGATAACGTTCCTTTAATTCCGGGCTGGCCTGATTGCCCATTAACGTCAGGCCCGTATCCGCCATGGAAACGGGGCACATCAAACCGAACTCACCCTGCACGAACAGATACTGAAATATATAGCGAACAAGGGGCGGCATTTTTTCGGACCAACCGAATACGCCTGCTACATGGCACATACGATGGATCGAGAAATCGCCGTAGGCCATCTGTTCCATCTCGGCATAGGCCGGATGATATTCGATTTTTTCAAGGTCCCGCCCCATAGCATCACGGGGATGCAAAACGGGGGGATGGCGGTCCGCGATGCGGGAGAGTTCATCCAAACGCCCGCCGGCCAACCCACCGAGACGATCCATGTGTGGTTCCACGACCGCGCGCAAATTGTCTGGCAGATAGGCTTTGAGGCCAGCGCGCAAGCCGCGATCATTGGCGAAAAAATTCATACCCCGGCAGTCGGGTGCCACCCATTCGGCGTTCTTCGAATTCTCCCTCATGCTGTCTGTACAGCTTTAAGGATCGGGGCCCAGTCTTCGACCATGTCTTCCTGGCCGGGATTATATTGCACGGCAATCTGGCTATAGCCGGCGTTCTTCAGGTTCGTCAGGCGCTCAATGATTTCATCCCGCGTGCCGGTGAATGTTTTTTCTTTGATCAAATCCGCCGTCACCAAAGGCCTTTCGTCATCACGCACGAACATCATGTGGCCCCGATGCAAAGAGAGATAGCGGGCATCGGTGGGTTTGTAGGACTGATAGAGCTGGTGATACCGATCCACCAGGTCCCGCTGCCAATCGGGCAGGTTGACTTTTTCGCCCGTCTTTGCCTCCTGCTCCACAACGGCATGCATAAAGATCGCGGCACCGGGGCCTGCGTGTGCGATGGCCCGGTCGCTGTCATAAGCCTCCCCCGGTGCCAGGACACAGCCAAGGGTCAACATGGTGGCGTAGAGATCTTCGGGAAGATTTCCCGCCTCCTCCCATGAGGCCTGCATACGTTGCAGATCCCGCAGGCCTGTGCGTTCCGTGAAAACGATATCGATCCAACCCGCCTTAAACTTCGCCGTCAGGGCGCGGCTGCGCGGACCGAAAGCTGAAAGATGCAGCGGCACCGGTTCATCGATATTGATTAGACCGAAATCGGGATTAAGGAAATTAGCCTTGGGCCGTTTGCCCTCAAACGGCACCTCCACAATCTCGCCGGACAACATGCCATAGACGGCTTGAATATATTCTTCCATGTCATCCATTTTCATGGCGCCATAGCCCATGGTACGCCGGCCTGTGAAGCCAGTGCCGACACCAAAATGCGCCCGTCCCGGTGCCATCGCGTTCAAGGTGGCAAAGGCATTCGCCGATACCGGCGCAATCCGGTTGGAGGGGATGAGCACACCCGTAGCCAGTTTAATCTTCTTTGTCCGCATGGCAGCAGCGGCCATGGCCATGAAGACGTCGCCGCATAGTTGCTGGGTATCGTAAAACCAGGCGTAGTCGAAACCTAGTTCTTCAGCACGCTCCACAATCTTCCAGCTATCGCCGCCCGAAGGGACGCCAAGGCCAATATCCATTCCGAATACTCCTTACAATTTATTGAGGACATCATCCGCCGCGTGGTAGTCCAGGTTCAAGTCATTGGCCACGGCTTCGTACGTTACTTTGCCGCCATAGACGTTCAGGCCTGCCTTCAGATGAGCATCATCCTTCATGGCCTGGGCAAAGCCTTTATCGGCCAGGGCGAGCATGAACGGCAATGTGGCGTTGTTCAAGGCGAAGGTTGAGGTTCGCGCAACAGCACCAGGCATATTGGCAACACAATAATGCACCACGTCATGAACCTTATAGGTCGGATCATCATGGGTGGTGGCGTGGGCCGTTTCAATACAGCCGCCTTGGTCGATGGCCACATCCACGATCACCGCGCCACCACGCATACTTTTGATCATATCCTCCGTCACTAAACGGGGCGCAGCCGCACCCGGCACCAGTACCGCACCAATCACCAGATCGGAATTCATCACGTGTTTTTCGATGGCATCCACGGTGGAATAAATCGTGTTCAGAGAGGATGAGAATTGATCGTCGAGTTCTTTCAGGCGGCGCAGATTGAGATCGATCACCGTCACCCGCGCTTCACAGCCAATGGCAATGCGTGCGGCGTTAGAACCGACAACACCGCCGCCCAGGATCAAGACGTCAGCAGCCGGCACACCCGCTACACCGCCCAACAAGGCCCCGCGCCCACCCTGATACATCTCCAGACAATGGGCGCCGGCCTGGATCGACATACGCCCCGCAACCTCGCTCATGGGTGCCAACAGGGGCAGGCCGCCGAAATTATCCGTCACGGTTTCATAAGCGATAGCCGTTGCACCGGATGCGATGAGGCCTTTGGTCTGATCAGGGTCCGGTGCCAGGTGAAGGTAGGTGAACAACACCTGTCCCTCCCGCAGCATGGCAATCTCGGCAGGTTGTGGCTCCTTCACCTTGACGATCATATCCGCACGGGCAAAAACATCTGCCGCAGATCCAACCACATCAGCGCCTGCGGCCACGTAGTCTTCGTCCAGCAAACCAATGGCGGCACCGGTTTCCACCACCGCCGCGTGGCCGTGGTGGATCGCTTCCCGCACCGACGTCGGCGTCAAGCCGACGCGGTATTCATGGTTTTTGATTTCCTTTGGAACACCGATCAGCATGGGCCTAACCTTTCAAAATGGTATTACTCCAGCTCTTTAATGACGTTGGAGGTGATCTCCACCATCTGATCTATATGGCTTTCTTCCAGGATCAAGGGCGGTGACAGGGCGATGATGTCGCCGGTGATCCGCACCATCAGGCCAGCTTCATAGGCTTTGATGCAGGCTTCCATGCCGCGCTTGCCCGGCGCACCGTCGCGGGCGGAAAGTTCAATGCCCGCGACCAAACCAATATTGCGGATATCGATGACGTTGGGTAGGTCCTTCATGGAATGGACCGCTTCCTGCCAATAGGGGGCCATATCTGCGGCGCGCTGGAACAGGCCCTCTTCCTCATACACCTGCAACGTTGCCACAGCCGCCGCACAGGCCAGGGGATGGGCGGAATAAGTATAGCCGTGGAACAGTTCAATCCCCTCAGGGCTACCATCCATAAAGGCCTGATAGATATCGTTGCTGGCGGCCACCGCACCCATGGGCACGTAACCTGATGTCAGGCCCTTGGCCATGGTGATCAGATCCGGCGTCACACCGAAATATTCCGACGCGAAAGAAGTGCCCAAACGGCCAAAGCCAGTGATCACTTCATCAAAGATCAACAGAATGCCATGTTTTTTCGTGATCGCGCGCAAGCGATCCAGATAACCTTTGGGCGGCACAAGGACACCCGTGGAACCGGCCATGGGCTCTACAATAACAGCGGCGATGGTGGAAGCATCATGAAGGGCGATCAGATTTTCCAGATCATCCGCCAGGTGCGCGCCCCAATCCGGCTGCCCTTTGGTAAAGGCATTTTTTTCCAGATTATGGGTGTGGGGCAGATGGTCGACGCCGTTCATCAGCGGGCCAAAGAATTTGCGGTTGGTGGGGATGCCGCCGACGGAAATACCGCCAAACCCGACGCCATGATATCCACGCTCCCGCCCGATCAAGCGGGTGCGGGTGCCTTCGCCCCGGACGCGATGATAGGCCAGGGCGATCTTTAGCGCCGTATCCACAGCCTCGGAACCTGAATTAGTGAAGAAGATCCTGTCCATCCCCTCAGGCGTGATAGAGGCAAGCCGTTGGGCCAGATCAAACGACAAAGGCTGGCTGAACTGGAACGACGGTGCGAATTCCAAGGTATCGGTCTGTGCCTTGATAGCTTCCACCACCCGTGGGTGGCCATGGCCAATATTGACGCACCACAACCCAGCAGAACCATCCAGAATATCCCGGCCATCGTGACTTTTGTAATACATACCCTTGGCGGATACCAAAAGACGGGGCGCTGCCTTAAACTCGCGGTTAGAGGTAAATGGCATCCAGAATTGTTCCAGATCATTCGGCTGTACGTTGTCGGTTGTGACAGGCTTATTCATGAGGCTCTCCATCCATTTCAGGCCCATAGCTTAGCAAGGGCGGGCGTCGATTACTGCTAAATTCTAATGATCAATCATGGTCCGGCAACAGGTCCATGACCTGTTCCAAATTTGCAATCTGTGCTGCGTTGCTTTCCCGACTTTCCAGGCGCAGGGTCAGGGCATTGATGCCCGCATCGCGATAGGTCTTAAAACGCTCCCGCACCATGTCGGCGGTGCCGATAGCACCAAATTCGGTGACCATGGCATCTGGCACCCGGTCGGATGCTTCCTGCCGCTTGCCATCTTTCCACAGGCGCTGGATGGCAAGGGCATCATCGGTGAAACCGGCGCGCTTAAATGCGTCGTTATAAAAATTCGTTTTTTCAGACCCCATGGCACCCATGGAAAAAGCCACATCGCCGCGTCGGGCTGCGATCATTTCTTCGACATTTTCGCCAACCGAAACGTTGCAGGACGCATGCAAATCAATATCAGCCAAAGTTCGCCCCGCACTTTCGGCACCCTTGCGCAAATGGGCCAAATGAGCGTCCGCGTGGTCTGGGGAAAATGAGGTCCCCAGCCAACCGTCTGCGACGGCGCCGGTATATTCCAAAGACTTCGGCCCCAACGTCGCCAGATAAATGGGGATGTCGCGTGGTGGGTGATCCAGACGGATGGCTTTACCTTCACCACCCGGTCGGGGCAGGACGTGGTAGTCGCCGTCATAGCGCAATTTTTCACCACGAAAGGCCATACGCAAAATTTCCACTGTTTCCCGCAAGCGGCTAAGCGGTGCCTTGTAGGCGCTGCCGTGCAGACCTTCGACAACCTGGGGACCACTGACGCCAAGGCCCAGGATAAACCGGCCATTGGTCAGATTATCCAGGGACAACGCAGTCATTGCCGTCATGGACGGGGTCCGCGCACTGATCTGCATAATACCGCTGCCCAGTTTGATCTTGTCCGTCACCGCACCGAGATAAGCCAGGGAGGTCGCGGCATCATGGCCCCATGCCTCTGCCGACCAGGCATATTCCACGCCCAGCTTTTCCGCCTGCTGAATGATTTCCACCATGCCCAAAACATCGACCCTGTTATAGGCGCCAATGGAAATCGATACTTTCATTTAACTGTCTCTTTCATAGGAAAAGGGATACACTCGTGGCCGATCAGATCTAATGCCAGCTATCTTTAACATGGCAACGAAGGGGCGACAGCCCACAAATTTAAAGATGTCTGATCATAATCAGTATCGTAGATCATCAGTTTGTAGCGTCAGGTTACTCGTATCCAAATCGGATCGGCGGCATTCCGCCGTCGCAACAGGGAGAGAGAACAATGTCAGTTGCAACGTTGAGCAGGTATAAAACCGAACGTGATTACATCGAAACAGTCATGAAACATAGTCATGCCATTAGAGCCGCCGTCGTTGAATTGGGTGCCGAACGGTTGGTCATTGGCCAGGCGCTCGCCGGTCAATATACCGGTGACTGGGTGACAATGATCCGGGCCAAAGATATGGCGACGTTGGATAAAATCCTTCGCGCCCTGCCGGATAATAAGGATTTCCAGGCCATTATGGGGTCCGGCAAGATGACACTGGAAGGCCGTCATTTCCTCGACATTCCGGAAGGATTCTAAGGGACTTTATGGAGGCATCCGGCAGCCTGCCGGGTGTCTCCACTATTCTGCAGATGGTGCGTGTGCCGTACCGCCCGGACACAGTCGAACGCCAGGGCGAAGGTTTTCGTAAGGGAGGCTTTCCGGCCGGTCGATGCTGGCACCCGGTGCCTCCACCACCAAGATTTTCTCCGCGATATCCGTAAAATCAGCACGGAAATGCACGCTGCTTTTTAGCCCCAAAATTTTCTGTTTTTCCGGCTCACAGCCCAGGTGGCGAAAGATCTCCTTGTCCGCTGCCTGCATTCGGTGGCTGGAAACCACAACAGAGACGCCGCCAATTCCCAACCACGCCATGGGGCCAAGGTTTGGTGTAGCTCCCTTGTAGAAGGGTCCGGTACAGGTGAAGCACCCATCGCTCAACGCCAACACCTTAAAGCGTCCCTTAAACGGCGGGTCGCCAACGGTGTAGAGCTTACCGCCCAGGGAGACATCAATCTCAGCTCCCTGCCCTGCCGCATGGGCTTGGGCTGCCACCTCTGGGTCAACCAACGCCCCCACCACGGCACCGTCAGCCCCTTGCTCCACCAAAGAACGCAACAACCCCGTGGTGTCCGAGGTCGCACCGGCACCGCAATTGTCCTGCACGTCCGCCAGCACATATGGCTTGTGAGCGTTGGATGCGATGGCTTGTGCAACAGCTACATCCGGGCTTAACCGAGGCACTTGAAAGGCCGCCTCCTGGGCCAGGATCACATCATAAAGGGCATCTGCCGCACTATCGGCAGCCTCTTGGCTATCGCCATAAGCAACGACAACAGGCCCGCAATCCCAAATGTCCGCAGGTGGAAAGCCAGGTGTAAAAGACACGGACCGCACACCGTCTTCCGCTTCCAACGCCGCCAGGTTGGCATAGGTTCCCTTCGCAGGTTCCGCCATGGTGCACTGCCCTGTCAGGGGCATCAGAAATGGGATCGCACGATGGGACTTGGCGGGCATAGGGGCATCTGGATCAGCCAGCAAGTTATGTAGGTAGCGGGCCGCGCGCGCGCCCGTGTCCGCCATATCTATGTGGGGATAGGTACGGTAGGCGATCAGGCCATCGCAATTTTCAAACATTGTCCGGGTGGTGTTGGAATGCAGGTCCAGGCTGACAACTAGGGGAATGTCGGGGCCTAGATGTTGGCGCACGCGGGCCAATAATTCCCCCTCTCCGTCTTCATGATGTTCACAGACCATGGCCCCGTGCAAATCCAGATAGACCGCATCAAAGGGCGCGGCCGCCGCCAGCCCCTCTAACAACATGGTCATATAGGTTTCAAAGGCATGTTCGCTAACATGAGCTGAAGGAATGGCACAACACCAGGCAATGGGTGCCAGCTCATGGCCAAAGGCCGCTGCTTCATCAATGAAGCCGGCGATGGAAATATTCTTGCCGGGCATCACGGTCAGAATATCGTCACCCACCGTTAGGCCCGGAAAGCTTTCCGCCCGAACGAAATCATCCCATTCGGCCTTAACCGGGGCAAAGGTATTCGTCTCATGTAAAAATCCCGCAATTGCAATTCGACTCATGCCCAATCCTCTTCCCTATTCAGCGCCCAACGATTTATTCTTTGGCTATTTTTTGGCTGTTTTCAAAAAATATCGTTCCAACAAAAACATCCGCACAGGCGAAACCTTACCTAAACGGTCGGTCACCAACGTTTCTATCTGCAGCGGGCCTTCCAACAAACCGCCACCCGAAAAATGGCAGGCCAGCCAGTGGTCCTCCCACGGTGCCGTCTTGATTTTAACGTCATAGTTGATTGTAAGGATATTTTTCTTCGCGCCAATGATGCCATGGATTCCAAATTTGATCTGCGCCCCATCCGCCTCCATCCCAGGCAGCACCCGCGTGCACATGTTCAACATTTCAGGCTCCGCCCCATCACACCCGGACAGGAGAAAAAGGCTGAGAAAAATTGCGGCGCGTATCATATACTTGGTCTGGGCTTGATCTGGGTCTGATTTGGCATGTTCAGGTCTTTATCGCAAAGAATGATAAAACAACCCTAGAACAAAATCACGCCCTTGCCAGTTGTTTGTTGATCGAACAGTTGATAGGCCTCTTCCGCCTGATCTAACGACCAATGGTGAGTGAACAGGCTATCCACATCAATTTTACGGTCCGCGACAAATCGGGCACATTCGGCCTGTCCAACGGTGGAGAAGGTCCACGACGCGACGATGGTCAATTGTTTGCGGATCATATCCTGGCTGACATTCAGGGTGACATCTCCGCCCTCACCCACAAAACCAACCGTGCCCCATGTACGCGTTGCCTTGACCGCCGCTAAGCGCCCGGCAGACGCGCCGGAACAATCCAGCGCCTTTTCGACGCCCGCACCGTGGGTCAAATCCTTGATCGCGGCAACCGGGTCATCGGCGGCGGCATCTATACAGACATCCGCGCCGTAGGACTTCGCCAAGGCCAGGCGTTCAGGCCCCACATCCAGGGCAATGACCCGCGCACCCATGGCTGTTGCCAGTTGAACCGCCGATAGGCCCACCGGCCCCTGACCAAAAATAGCAATTGTATCCGTACCCGTCAGGCCAATCCGCCGCAAGGCGCCAAATGCTGTTCCGGTGCCGCACGAAATTGCGGCCCCTGTTGCAAACGACAGCTCATCAGGCAAGGTCACCAAGGTTCGCACAGGCACCTTCATATACTTGGCATGGGCACCATGGCCGGTGGCACCGTACACAGTGAAACCGTCGGGGCATAACTGCGACCAACCCGTGCGGCAATCATTGCAAACGCCGCATCCGGCATAATGGTGGTCCATGACCCGGTCGCCCACCCGCGCTTGGCGCTCCGTCACCCCAGCGCCCACAGCCGCGACAATCCCACAGGGTTCGTGCCCTGCAATGACAGGTTCGCCATCTCCCCCAAGACCGAGAGAGCCCGCGCCGCCACTGCCGTCAGTTGCGGCACGATAAAACTTCAAATCACTGCCGCACATACCAGAGGCTTTGATCTCCAGCACCACTTCACCCGGCCCCGGCGTCGGATCATCAAAGTGTTGCAATGCCAATTTCTTGTCGCCCAGAAAGACTACACCCTGCATCGCCAGATTTCCCCTTTTCGAAAGAATTTCACTCAACAATCCTAGCCGTTATTCAATCGAACGTCATTTTTTTGTCGTGAATGTAGCCCTGCCAAAAATTTACATATTTTGACATATTGGTAGCATTTTTTTCGGAGAAATTAGGGCTCAATCACCGTTTCCAAGAAATTCCTCGGTGTATATATCCACATTTACATACGCCATTTACTCATCGCTTTTAGAAATGTCGATTTATGGCGCAGTTAATGGCTGTTAATTGCAGTAATTATCACTTTAGACGTATCTCCAATAGTCAGCCTTTCGGTATTTACGTCCAATTGCTTATGATATTTCTATTTATTTATATCTTATTAGCAATATTTTATTAAGTTTTTCCGCATAATGTGTTTGTTGACTTACAAACCTTACTGAACTTCACAAAAGCATCTCGCTATCTCACAACGTCCGGGACGGACAAAAACCATCTACTAATCGAATGTAACCAGGGGAACGTTATGAAAATACCTGAACTAAAAATCTCCGGTCGCCTAGGCCTAGGCTTTGGTGTCCTCATCGTGGTTCTCATTATCGCTGTCGCGACCACTCTGTTTGAGGTCAGTGGCACCAAAAAGGTAACAGACCGCATCGTCAATCTACGCACACCGACATCGCAATCGAGCGCAAGGCTGGTAAACGACATCAATGCCTCATTGGCATCATTGCGCGGTTGGATGCTGACGGGAAATCCCGCCTTTAAGAAAGAAAGAGGTGCAGTCTGGGCCGATATTGCCAGCGTCAGCACACATATAGATGGCCTTGCAGCACAATGGACTAATCCAAAAAATCAGGCTGCCTGGTCAGACATGAAGGAAGTCTTGGGCGAATTCTCCGCTGCACAGGATAAGGTCGAGGCCATCGCCAATACAATTGAAGAACAGCCCGCAACTTTGGTCCTGACCCGCGACGCTGCACCTCTGGCAGGTGTTCTGGTTGCTGAAATCACCAAAATGATTACCCTTGAACGTGACCTGCCGGCAACGCCGGAACGAAAGGCGCTTTTGAGCATGATGGCGGATACCCGCGGCACCACGGCACGTGGCCTTGCCTCGATCCGGGCCTTTCTTTTGACCGGCAACCAGAAGTTCAAGAACAGCTTCGATGTCATGTGGGAAAAGAACGCCGTGCGGTTTGGCGATTTGACAAAAAACAAACACCTTCTGACGGCTGCGCAAATTGTAAGCTTCAATAATTTCGCGGCTGCACGGACAAAATTCCTGCCCTTGCCACCAAAAATGTTTGCCATCCGCGCCTCTAAAAAATGGAACATGGCGAATTATCTTCTGGTGAAAGAAGCCGCACCGCGGGCCGGCAAATTGCTGACCTCATTATTGGGCCCTAAAGCTGAAGATGGTAGCCGTACCGGCGGCATGGTCGATAATCAGAAAACTCTGTTGACTAGGGATGCCGATAATAACGCATCCAACATCAACAACCTTCTGACCATGCAGTGGGCCATCCTGGTGTTGGGCGTGATCATCGCTGTCGTCATTGGTTTCTTCACAACCCGGTCCATCGTACAGCCGATCAACAAGATGACCGGTGCCATGGGACAGCTGGCTGCCAATGAACTGAAAACGGAAGTTCCGGCATTGGAGAACAAGGACGAAATCGGCGACATGGCCCGTGCCGTGCAGGTCTTTAAAGACAATATGATTAAAACGGCCGAATTGACGGAAGCTCAAGAAAAGGAAGACAAAGCGAAAGAAGTCCGCCGTGCGAAGTTGGAGGAGTTGGTTTCAGGTTTCGAAAACGATGTGGGCGAGGCGATGAATATCGTCGGCTCCACAGTGGAACAGATGCAGGCTTCATCCTCCACCATGTCGGCAACGGCTGATCGCACCAACGAGCGGTCAGGTGCCGTCGCAGCAGCGGCTGAGCAGGCGGCTGCCAATGTGCAAACCGTGGCCACCGCTGCAAACGAGCTGTCGTCTTCAATTGCCGAGATTTCCCGGCAAATGGCGAATTCTTCTGCACGCTCCCAGGAAGCTGTTGTTGAAGCGGAAAGTGCTTCCCAACGGGTCCAGGGCCTGGCAAAAGCGGCGCAAAGCATCGGCGATGTGATCAGTCTCATCAACGATATCGCCTCGCAAACCAACTTGCTTGCCCTGAACGCGACAATTGAAGCGGCCCGTGCAGGCGAGGCTGGTAAAGGCTTTGCGGTTGTTGCCAGTGAAGTGAAGAACTTGGCGACACAGACCAGCAAGGCCACGGAAGAGATTGCCACGCAGATCAGCGGTATTCAATCGGCCACAGAGGAATCGGTTGCAGCCATTGGCAGCATCTCCACGGTGATCGACGATATCAACGCAATCGCCACAACCGTTGCCAGCTCTGTTGAGGAACAAGGTGCCGCGACAGAAGAAATTGCCCGCAGCGTCGAACAGGCTGCATCCGGCACACAGGAAGTCACTGTGAACATCGCTGATGTCAGCACTGCGGCCGGGGAAACCGGCGCAGCGGCAGGCGAAGTGTCCACAGCGTCCCGGGAGATGAAGTCCCAGGCAGATCGTCTACGTCAGCAGATCGAAACCTTCCTGAAGGAGGTGCAGGCCGCCTAGCAGTTTCCCCAACTGGGATGCCTACAAAAAGGGGGCGGTGGCCAATTGGCGACCGCCCCTTTAATTTGTCACAACGCCGACGTTATCAGGGAGCAAGCACAGTTAACGACCTATCTGTTCTTGCCGGTGAAGCCGAACAGGTGGCCGGCGATTTTCCGGATCTGGATCTCCTCCGCACCTTCCGTGATGCGATAACGGCGATGGTGGCGGTAGATGTGTTCAAATGGCTGATTACGGGTATAACCCTCACCACCAAAGACCTGCATGGCACGGTCTGAAGCCTCCCACACCAAACGATTGGCGCGATAGTTAGCCATAGAGACTTGTTCCGTCACGGCCATGTGGTTCTGCTGATCCAGGTTCCAGGCGGTTTTATAGACCAGATTGCGCACCATTTCTGCTTCGGTATGAAGCTCCGTTAACGGAAACTGGATCGCCTGGTTGGTCGAGAGCTTTTTACCCCACGTGGTGCGTTGATTGGCATAAGCCACCGCCTCGTCAATACAGAACTGTGCCGCACCCACCGATGAGGCCGCCTGGCGGATACGATTTTCGTGCAGGAACGTCTGCGCAACGATTAGGCCGTCGCCTTCTTCACCCAGATAGGATTCCGTATCGATAGGCATGCGGACGTCTTTGACCGCGACGATGCCGTGATCGGTCGGCATATTGAAGGTCCAGTCCATTTTAACAACCTCAAACCCGGGCGCCGTAACAGGCACCAGGAATGCTGTGATCCCGATACCTTCGCCAGGCTTACCGGATGTGCGGGCAAAGACCAGATCGTGGGTCGCTTCATGAATGCCGGAATTAAAGCGCTTGTTGCCATTGATCACCCAATGGTCGCCGTCTCGCGCGGCAGAGGTTTCCATATAGGTCGCGTCAGAGCCATGGTTCTGTTCCGTCAGGCCAAAGCCAACACGCCTGGCCCCGGTGATCAGGGCGGGCAGAAACTCCGCCTTTTGGGCATCGGTGCCAAAGCGCCACATCATGTGAACCAAGGGAAAATTGCCGACGATGGAACTCTCGTTCTGCAGATCGTTATGCAGACCCAGGCCCCTATGGGCCAGATGTTCCCGGATCATGGCCATGGCCAGGTTGGAGCCCGCCTGCCCGCCAATCTCCTTTGGCAGGGCAAAGCGTAAATGCCCCGCCTCATCCGCCAGATCCTTCATCTGCCGCAATAGCTTTTCCCACTCCTTGGTGGGCTTGCCGTCATTGTCCCAATCCGTCCGCTCATTCTCCCGACGGTGGTCGAAGAACTTCATATTCTTCGCTTCGAGGGGTTTGATCACCCGTTCGATGAATTCATCTAATTCATTAATTTTATCTTGTATCTCTCTGGGAACATTGAAGTCCATAGCACTCAACTTTTTTCTTTTACGCACGCAAGAAGCAAATCCAGGGCCGCTTTTGTAAAGCGCCACATATTGGCTTCCCGGTCATTATCCGCTGTCTCTAATGTGATAACCCGCTCTATCGGGCCACTCACGGCCAGGCAGGTATGTCCTGCCGCATCGCCGTAACGATTGCCTGTGGGACCGGAGGCACCGGTCTCGGCCAAACCCCAGGTCGCACCTAATTTATTTCGCATGGTTTGGGCACATAGCAAGGCGTAGGGCTCAGACGAAGAGCGCAGCCCTTTCATATCCGCGTCAGATATACCTAGGATTTTATCGCGGGCTTCGTAGGTATAGATGACGCCGCCGCCCAGAAAATATTTTGACGCGCCGGATATGCTCAACAAATTGGCTGAAACCAATCCACCGGCAGACGATTCCGATACCGCGACGGTTTCGCCGCGTTCCTTCAATAAGGCGCCGACTTCGGCTGCCAAGTCCAAATTACTCATCCAATCCTCCTGTGTAATTCTTGGGTATATGGGCGATTTTGCCCTATTGTGAGGGCAAATCGATCAGGATGCCAGATTGGATCGGACAAAGCGTGCAGAATAACCCTTTAAAGGGCATCTTATTGATGAATTTGGCCATGTTCCTGCTTGCGGGCATGGATGGCATTACCAAAACCCTGGCAACGGGCTATTCGGTGCCGCAAATCCTGTCGGTACGATTCCTAATTTTCTGCCTCTTTGCCCTGGCCATTGCCCGGCCCAAAAGTCTCGCATCCACCTTCCGGTCCAAACACCCTTATCTGCAGATCGCCCGTAGCCTGATAATCGTCGTCGAAGTGGGGGTCTTTATCATCGCCTTTCGCCACCTGCCCCTCGCCGATGCCCATGCCATCGCCGGCATCGCGCCTTTGTTGGTCACCGCCCTGGCTGTGCCGTTTCTAGGCGAAAAAGTGGGTGCGCGCCGCTGGGGTGCCATTGCCATTGGTTTTCTGGGCCTCCTGGTCATTGTCCGTCCAGGTATTGGCATTTTTAACCCAGCCGCCCTGATCCCCCTGGCGGGTGCAGCGTTGTGGGCGGTCTACCAGATCCTCATGCGCAAGGTTTCCGATGACAGTGCGGCCACATCATTGCTGTACATGGCCGTTACCGGGGCGGTCGTCATGACATGTATCGCACCCTTTTTCTGGCAACCGCCCGACACCACGGGTTGGATCCTGCTCATCTCTCTCGGCGTCGTGGGCAGCCTGGGCCATTATATCTTGATTGAGGCGTTCAAGGCTGCGCCTGCGTCCACCCTGCAACCATTCCATTATATTGTGTTGTTATGGGCCACAGGCATTGGCTACCTGGTATTCGATGACTTACCGGATATGTGGACCGTCTTCGGCGCTGGTATTATCGCTGCATCCGGGCTGTATGCTTTCTATCGGGAGCAAAAGGCAAAGACATGAATTTCGTATCATTTATCAAAGACCTGCCATTCCTGAATTGTGAACCTTTCCACACCAGCATCTGTCATTGGCTGGATTTGAGGGAAAAGGCCGTTGCCATCCATGGACCTGATGCCTTGCCCCGTCGTCAGGACATTGACCCCCTCGCCCTGCGGCCCGTTCTCTCAAACATCATGCTGTTCGAGATCCACCCCGACGGACGTGTTTATAACAAGCTGGCGGGCGTCAAGATCACTTCCCGATATGAAGACGGCGGTGCGATTGACTTCATAAATCCCGGCATATTTGGTCGGACAGAAGATTTCAGAACCTTCCCCAAGGCCATCGCAACCATGTTCGGTGGGGAAGGAGACGGCCCCACCGCGATGTTACAACAATATGATCAATGCTATGAATTTGGCGAAAATCTTGTCACAACGTCATTCAGCTTGCCCCTGGTCAATGATGGGCAGAAAATCATCGGGGCGTTCTGCATCATCCATTTTTCTGGATACAAGGACATTGTCACTCATGGCAAACTGATCATGCCATTTGATAAGTTTCGCCACTTGAGCAACGATGACATCGGTTATGGTGCCCCGGCACCACCGGCCGATTTCCCGCGCTGCCCCGATACAATAGGCGATCATTTGGGTCCACGGCTTGACCTTACAGGAGAGAATTAAATGCAAAACTTCGAAGAAAAAATTGCGGTAATCACGGGTGGCGGCTCCGGCATCGGGCGGGCCTTGGCGGAGCAACTGGCGGGCGATGGCTGCCACCTCGCCCTGTGCGATCTCTCACCCAATGGTATGGAAGAGACCGCAGCATTATGCCGTAGGATTAATCCAGATATCAATATCTCAACCCATATCTGCGATGTCTCTGACGAAGCGGCTGTGCTGGCCGTTCGCGACGAAGTGTTGGCAGCCCACGACACCGATCACGTCAACTTGGTCTTCGCGAACGCGGGGATTGGCGGCGGCGGTAGTTTTATTGTCGATGATCGGGCGGATTGGGAACGCACCTTCAATGTCTGCTGGCATGGTGTTTATTACACGGCCCGCGCCTTTATGCCGTTGCTGATTGCGGCGGAGGCGGGCCATTTGATCAACACCTCCTCTATTAACGGGGTTTGGGCCAGCCTGGGGCCGAATGTGGCACATACCGCCTATGCCGCCGCAAAATTCGCCGTAAAGGGTTTTTCAGAAGCCTTGGTGACGGATTTGCGCCTGCATGCCCCTCATGTCAAAGTCTCTGTCGTGATGCCCGGC
>JAPKBD010000406.1 GCA_028824965.1 Alphaproteobacteria bacterium
TTTAGCACGGTGGGTGGTGGCGGGCAAAAAAAATTGGAGGCAACAATTATTTAATACTCTGAGCTAGTTATCGTCTCATTTGTGTTCTCTGCCGAAATTTTTTGCGATCCATATTTTGGTGCCGCCAACGCGCAGCCAACATTTGGTCTACACGTAGGCCGGCAATTGCTAATGTCAGCCAAAACAGACAGGCGATAATGGGACGATGCAAAAGAGCATTGGATACCAGTGACCCAGAAATCATAAACAGGCGAAGAGTTTAATTCAAAAATTCGCTGGCCTCGTAGGCAAGGCGGATGAAATTACGATGTCCCATAATGAAGTCCTCGATTTGCTTGCCAATGCCGGATTGAAAATTGAGGATACTGTTCCAATTGGATTCCTGCCGATATCTGAAAAATGGCACTGGCTTCCCATGAAACCCATAAGCCTAATCGAAAAGTTTCTTTCGAACTGCCCCGGTATTGATTCTCTTGCAAGTAACAGAATTTATGTATGCACGCGAATTTAACCGGCTCTCAGCCAATTTCGAACCATCATCCCACGTTAGTATCAAATGCTTTGTTGCGCCTCTACCAAAGCATCGCAAATTCTATCGATTGTCGCTTCGTCAAGATAGGGGTGCATGGGCAGGGCCAGGACTTCTTGGCATAATTGTTCTGATACGGGCAAAGAGCCCACACCCTGGCCGTAGGGGGCGTAGGCGGGTTGGAGGTGCATGGGCAGGGGATAATAGATTTGTGTGGGGATACCCTGTTCGCGGAGTTGGGCGGCAACCGCATCGCGGTGTGGCAATTTGATCGTGTATTGGGCCCAGATGCTGGCTGCGCCGGGCATCTGCACGGGTGTCTCGACCAGGCCTGCCAGGCGTTTATTGTAATGCGCGGCGACATAGCGGCGGCGCTGAATTTCATCTTCGAAAATCGTCAATTTTGACAACAATACAGCTGCCTGCATTGTATCCATGCGCGCGTTCAGGCCCAGGCGGACAATATCGTATCGGCCTTCACCCTGGCCATGGGCCCGCAATGAGACGCAGATTGCAGCCAATTCGTCGTCGTCGGTAAAAATTGCGCCACCATCGCCGTAACAGCCCAGGGGTTTGGCGGGATAGAAGGACGTGGCCGTTGCCTCCACCAGGCTGCCCACCGCCCGATTGTGATAACTGGCACCAAAGCTTTGCGCTGCATCCCCCAGAACGAACAGCTCGTTGTCCCCGGCCAATTTGCTGATGCTCTGATAATCTGCCGGCTGGCCAAATAGGTCCACTGGGATCACGGCTGCTGGGCGCAAATCGCCCTGCCGCTTCGTCTCTGCGATCATTTCGCCCAGATGGTCGGGATCCATATTAAAGGTCTGTGGATCAACTTCGACAAATACCGGCGTCGCCCCGCATTGCAAGACGACTTCCGCCGTGGCGGTAAAGGTAAAGCTGGGCAAAAATACGCCGTCACCAGGGCCGATGCCTTTTGCCATCAATAACGCCAATAAGGCGTCCGTTCCGCTGGAAACCGTAATTGCGTGACGGCAACTCGCCAACGCGGCAAGCGCCGCTTCCAACTCAGCCACCTCGGGGCCGAGAATATAGCCCCCATGGTCCAGCACTTTGGCAATCCGAAGGTCCAGGTCGGAACGGATGCGGCGCTGTTGTTCCGCCAAGTCTACAAATGGGATGTTCATATAATTTATCGAATGATCCAAAGGGGCGATCGAATTACGGTTACGAGCCGGAGCATCAATAACAGGTCCAATCAATGGCACCAAGGTGCTGTGTCAATTTCCTTGCCAGGTCAGGGCTGTGCAGCATAAAACTAGGCAGTAGAGCGATAAAAAGGGCGATATATCCAATGGACCTGGCGAAATTCTATGATAGCGAATTTGCTGAACATGGGGCCGTGTTGCAAGCCACGATGACCGCCGTTCGGGCACCGTTTGAGCATATGGTCACGGTCTGTGCCGGCGCGCTCCAGGCTGGTGGCAAGTTGATGTTTTTTGGCAATGGGGGTAGTGCTGCGGATGCCCAGCACCTGGCGACGGAATTTGCCGTCCGTTATGTCGCTGACCGGCCTGCCATGGCGGCCTTGGCTTTGACCACGGATAGCTCTCTTCTGACGGCGGCCAGCAACGACTTTGGTTATGATGTGGTCTTCGCACGACAAATTGAAGCTTTGGCGAAACCCGGCGATGTCGCCATCGGGATCAGCACATCGGGGCAAAGCGGCAGCATTATAGCTGCGCTGGAAAAAGCCAGGAGCATGGGCGTGACGACGGTTGGTTTTTCCGGCCGGAATGGGGGAAAAATGGTTGATTGCGCCGATCCGTTGATCATCGTGCCATCGGAGGTAACGGCGCGCATTCAAGAGATGCACATCCTGCTTGGGCATATGCTGTGCAATGCGGTGGAAATAGAAATGGGCCTGGTTAAAGAGAATCTTGTCGCTGAGGGCGTCTAATCCAACAGGCTATCCCATTTGTGCATGACGTTATCAAGATTGCCGTTCTCCACAATGCCGTAGAGGCGCCGTTTGATGAGGACGATCTGGCCGCCGTCTCGGGTCAGGGGACGGAAGGCCAAAGAGCCGCCGCGCAGGGTTGAGGTGGTCAAGAATGCCTCAAACGGAATGCTCATAAAGATGCCTTTGTCGAAGCTGCCTTCGCCGAATTCTTCTGCTGAAACGTTTGTGAAGGTGGCCCAGGCACCGACGGCAATGCCCGAATCAAAGCGCCGGGACACAGCAAATTGTGCGCCGCGGTCGCCAGCCAGAAATTGTCCCGCGTGAATTTCCCCAACCAGGCCCATGTAGGGCGATTCATAATAGACGTTGAGGTGACCCGTCGTGATTTCATAGTCCCGGAATGTTAAGCGCTGGTCATAGTCACGTTGGCGAACCCGGTTCAATTCGACGCCAATGGCCAGGCGGGAATTGTATGGTCGATACAGAATTTCAGCCCCCACACCCCCAAACATGGGTTCGAACAAGCCGGCAGAAACCCGGCCAAACCAGTTTTCCGCAGGCTGAAACAGGTAATCCGCTTGCAAATCGACAATATTGCCGTCCTCGCCCTCCTGCTTGTATTGCCGCAGATCACTCCGCACATGAGGTAGTTGGCTATCTGAATCCAATGAAATTTGATCCAGGGTGCTGTAGACGTTCTTGC
>JAPKBD010000407.1 GCA_028824965.1 Alphaproteobacteria bacterium
GTTTTCTATCCGCCTTGATCCGGCATCCGCGCTTTGCTAAGGGGCGACTGACCACAGCGTTTATTGCTGAGGAATACCCGGACGGTTTTGCGGGCGCGCCACGGACAGGTGAGGTGTTGGATACTATTCTGGCGGCTGGGGTATTGTTGCACCGGCGCTCGGTTGAGCGTGCAGCGACGATCAGCGGTCAAATGGCCCATTACAAACCGGTATTTGCGGCCGACTGGTGCGTCAGCCTGGATGGGGAGAACCATTCTGTGACCGCCAGCCTGGAAGAGGGCGGCGTGGATGTGGTGTTCGACGGGCGCACGATTGCTGTGCGCAGTCAGTGGCAACCGGGCATAGGATTGTTTGAGGGCACTGTGGACGGCCGCCATGTGGTTGTTCAGGCAAATGCCACGGCAGACGGATTTCAGATTAGCCATGGCGGGGTTGAGGCCTTGGTCAGGGTGCGCAGCCCCCGGGCGGCGGAATTGGCCGCATTGATGCTGGAGAAAATCCCACCCGATACCTCTAAATATCTGCTTTGCCCCATGCCGGGTTTGGTGGTTTCACTGGCGGTGGAACAGGGTGAGGAGGTTAAGGGCGGTCAGGCCCTGGCCGTGGTTGAAGCCATGAAAATGGAGAATATCCTGCGTGCCGAGCGTGATGGCGTTGTTGCCGCCCTAAATGCTGCCCCCGGCGACAGTCTGGCCGTGGACGATGTAATCATGGAATTCGAATAGACACTCGTATGTCTGACCCGGAACAATTGCTTCGGGTGATCCGTGTGATAATTATGGGCCGGGTCCAGGGTGTATGGTACCGCGGCTGGACGGTTGAGACGGCGCGGGCCTTGGGCCTGCAAGGCTGGGTGCGTAACCTTTCGAACGGCGATGTTGAAGCTGTCTTTGCGGGCAGCCGGGCCGGTGTCGAAACCATGCAGGCGCGCTGCCACCAAGGCCCACCGGCAGCTCAGGTTCAATCTGTAACGGCAGAGGCGTGGACAGGCCCCGTGCCCGCCGGTTTTCACCAACGGGCGACGGAAAGACATTAGGGATACCTCAGTTTCGAGAGATCTTGGGTTAGAGAGACAGGGGCGGCTCCACGCCATCGGGCAGGGGCATTTCGAAGACGTTCAAGGTCATGGAAACCAGGGCGTAGTAGCCCAGGACACCGACCAGATCGACGACCCCTTGTTCCCCCAGTTGTCCAACAGCCTCTGCATAGGTTGCGTCCGTAATCCGGCTGTCGCGATAAAGCTCCGTGCAGAAATTATAAATCGCGGCTTCGTCCGGCTTTGCAAAGTTTGGCACCCGCTGCGCCCGCAGGTCTTCAATAACGGTTTCTGAAAGGCCGCCTTTTTGGGCGATGGGGGCGTGGGCAAACCATTCGAATTGCGCCGTCCATTGCCGCGCCGTGACCAAAATGGCCAGTTCCGATTGGCGTACTTCCAAGACGCTGTGAAAACGACAATATTCGCCCAGCCTTTGCGCCAGTTCAGCGAATTTCGGACTATGGATCCAGGCCTGAAACGGCCCGCGCATGCCGCCACGGGGGCCGGACACAATATTGTCATGGAATTGGCGTTGTTCGGCGGTCATATCAGCCGTTTCAAGCGCTGCTATTCTAGGCATGATTTTCTCTTCCTAATCGGAAATGCTCTGGGGTGACGTCGTTGTCGCTTTGGCTTTCAGGCCGATCAAACGGCCTGTATAGGGATTTGCGGGCAGGCTGGCGTGGGCCGATTTAATTGCGTCCAGGCGGTCCAGAATTTCCGGCTGCATAGGGGTGGAGCGGCGGGTTTCCAACGACACATGCAGGCTCATCAATTCGTTCGTTGCCGCCAAGTAGCCTTCGGTGCCGTGGTACATGTGATGGATATAGTGAAAACGCTTTTCATCGAAATCCAACAATTGCGTGGTGAAGCGCATGGGCTCCCCCTCACCGATTTCCTGATTATAGGTAATGTGGCCTTCCAGGGTGAAGGTTGTGACCTGGCGGTCTTTTCTGTGCGGTCGGGTCAGGTGGATGAAATCCATGAACTCGTCCGTCGCGAAATCAAACACCACCATATAAAAGCCCATGTTCAGATGACCATTATGGTCGATCCAGTCAGGCTGTACCGTGGCGCGAAATTGATCAAAGGGTGTGGGGATGGACATAAGGATACGCTACCAATGCTGTGATTTTCGCCATTTTACGACAGTGCCGTCCCGGCGACAACGATCCATAAACCTTTTTCCACTAATATCTGGGCCTTGGGCTTTGTTATTCTGGCGATTTTGATCGGGGTTTGTGCGTGGGTGTTATTGGGCCGTTATCAGGCGATGGGCGCTGACAGGCGGGCCGCATTGGAAATCGGGCTGTCGGATCAGGTCAGCTGGCCCCGGCGTCTGCACTAGCTGGCCCTGGCATTCGTACCCTCATCATTATTGCTTGGGGTGACACAGCATATTGCGACCGATATCGCCTCGGCACCGATGTTGTGGGTCGTGCCCTTGATCCTATATCTGGGCACTTTTGTTGTGGTTTTTTCCTCTCGTCCCGTAATCTCGCCCCGTATCGCACTTTTCCTTCAGGTGCCGTTGGTGATGATATTGGCGCTGGTGTTTTTCTGGCAAATTCAGTCGTTGCGACTGGTTCTGCCATTACACCTGAGCGCGTTCTTTTTCACGGCTTTGGTCTGTCACGGTGCTTTGGCAAAGCGGCGTCCGGCACCCAGCCGATTGACGGAATTCTATTTGTGGATGTCCCTGGGGGGTGTTTTAGGTGGCGCCTTCACGGCCCTGCTGGCACCACAGATTTTTGACACGGTTTTGGAATATCCCATTGCCCTGGCGGCGGCCTGTTTTCTTCGTCCCAGTTTGGAAGGCGGGCGCATGCCCGGGTCCATGCCATGGTCTATGCCCTGGTGGCGGGCCACGCCTTTGGCAGTGCTGTTGATGTTGTTGGCGCTGCCCCGTCTGGCAGGCTACAGCCCAGCCGGTTTGCCATTATTTTGGTTGCTGCTCTACCTGGTTCCCGCCGCTTTGTTGATGTACGGCTGCCGGGGTCGGCCTTTATTGTTCGGGGCGGCGATTGGGGCCATGTTGCTGGCCGGGGCCTATGATCAACAATCGAACGACATTGCCATCGGGCGTAGCTTTTTTGGCGTCAATCGGG
>JAPKBD010000063.1 GCA_028824965.1 Alphaproteobacteria bacterium
CGGAACAGCGCCAGGGGGTCGATGGTTTTTCCGGCCATGGGGGCGACGACGACCATGACATCATCCTCGCCTAAATCGGAGGGCACGGCGATGGCAGCGACTTCGCCGGCGTCTTTGTAGGCGTTGACGTCCGACTCGACTTCGAACGATGAAATATTTTCGCCCCGGCGGCGGATGGCGTCCTTGATCCGGTCGACGAAATAGAAATAGCCGTCCTCGTCATAGGTGAAGGCATCGCCGGTGTGGAACCAACCGTTGCGCCAGGCTTCTGCTGTGGCCTCAGGATTTTTGTAATAACCGTGGTTCATGGCCCAGGGCTGATCCGTGCGCAGGATCAATTCACCCGCCACGCCGGGCCCGACCTCGCAATCATTTTCATCCACCACCCGGCCCTCAACACCGTCGCGGATCTTGCCGCAGGTACCGGCCACAGCTGGATAGGGATCGGACATCATAGGCGTGGAAACTTCCGTCATGTTGAACGTGGTCCACATCTCTATGCCATAGCGTCGGCCCATCTCCCTGGTCTCGTCATTCCAGGGCACGCAGACCGATTTTCGTAACGTATGGTTTCTGTCCTCGCCACCGGGGGGTAGTTTGGTCAGGAACGGTATCATGGCGCCCAGCAGCACGGTCATGGTGGTCTTGTGTTCCCGCACAGTGTCCCAGAATTCATCTGTCTTGAAATGGGTATCCAGAAAGCAGGAACCGCCGCGCGCCAGGGCCAAAACCACAAGGGCTGTTGCGCCCACATGGAACATGGGCAGGTTGACCAAACAGCGGTCGCTTTCATCCACATAGTGATAGCCGATGGGCCCCATGGCATAGCCTTGCAAGTAGGACGACAGCACAGCCTTTGACGCCCCCGTGGTGCCGGAAGTGAAGATGATATACATGGTATCCCACGGCGACACCGCATCCGGCATGCCATCCAGGCCGGTTTCTGGGGCCAGGGTAGCCTCTGCATGGGTTTGCAGATTATCCAGTTCGGCCCGGTCGTTGGGGCCATTGGTGATGATGACATCAGCCAGGGCACCGCAGTCAATGTCGTTCAGGCGCGGGGCCAGGTCAGCGTGACAGACCATCAACGTGGCGTCCGACAATTGCACCACGTGTTGCAACAGATTGCCCTTATAGGCGATGTTTACGGGCACATAGACTGCGCCCAAATAATTCAGGGCGAACCAGGTCAGGACGGATTGGCGATTGTTCGGCTGCCACGACAGCACATGGTCGCCCCTCTTAACACCCATCGCCTGCAACCCCTTGGCGGCCCGGCGGACCAGTTCCAGGGTTTGGCCCCAGGTCCAGGTCTCCCCACCATGAAATATGAAAAAGGTTTCATCAGGCCTTTTTGCCGCCCAATGTTCCAATTGATGACCCAGAACACAGACTTCGGGGGCGGGGATGCGGGGATCGTGGACCATGTAACTGCCTCAACTCTAAAACGGATAGGGGACCATTTTGCCACAGGAATTTGCGGTGATCCCGGAAAAATTCAGATAAGCTAACATTAGCCACATTCAAAGCCACATTCAAATTTGGGATCAAACGCCATGCCATATTCATCACTCCGCGATTATAAACTGCGGCGCCTATGAGTTATCGTATCGGTGTTGATATTGGCGGTACTTTCACGGATTTCTGTGTTTTTGATGAGGACAGCGGTGCCCTGCATACGTTGAAAGTCCTCTCCACGCCGGAACGGCCCGGTGAGGAGGTCTTGGCAGGTATGCGGGAGCTGGAACGTCGTTATAGTATCCGCCCCGCCGACGTCTCGTATTTCACCCATGGCACTACGGTGGGCGTGAACACAGTGATCCAGCGCAAGGGTATCAATTTGTGCCTGTTCACGACAGAGCATTTTGAAGATGTGTTGGAAGTCGCCCGCCTGAAGATGCCTGACCCCTATGACCTATTCTCCCGCCGTCCCGAACCTTTGGTGGGCCGCGAAAAAGTATTCTCCATCCCCGGCCGGATGCTGTTCGATGGCAGCGAAGACACACCGTTGGACGAAGATGCTGTGCGGGTGGCTATCGCAGGGGTGCGCGCCGTGGGCGGGACAGGCATTGTCGTGGCGTTGCTGCATTCCTACCGCAATCCCACCCATGAACAACGGGTGATTGAAATTGTACAGGCGGAGGCACCGGAGCTGTTCGTGCTGTCATCCGCTGATGTCTGGCCGATTATTCGCGAATATGAACGGACGGTGACGGCTGTCGTTGCCGGCTATGTCCAGCCCCGGGTCAGCCATTATCTTACCTCCCTCCAAGCCGCGTTGGCAGAGGCGGGGGTAAGTGCCGAACCGATGATCACCAAATCGAACGGCGGTGTCATGACGGCGGAGGCTGGCAAAACCCGCTGTGCTCAGATGCTGTTGTCGGGTACTGCGTCCGGCGTCATTGGCGCCTGTCAGATCGCCCGCATGGCAAATGTGGAAAACGCCTTGAGCCTGGATATTGGCGGCACATCCGCCGATGTGGCCGTGGTGCGCTTGGGCGAACCACAATACGGCGTAGGCGAGATGATTGGCGACTTTCCCATTCATATCCCGACCGTGTCCGTGACATCCATAGGCGAGGGCGGCGGCTCCATCGCCTGGGTTGATCCGCAGGGTGTTTTAAAGGTGGGGCCTGAAAGTGCGGGCTCAACCCCCGGCCCGGCCTGTTACGGCCAGGGCGGCACCCAACCCACCATCACAGATGCCTTTGTCGTCTCAGGCTTTCTGGGCAACACGGGCCTGGGTTATGGCGAAGTCAGCATGGACAAGGACCTCGGCGTAGCCGCCATCACGACCCTGGCGGAACCCTTGTCCATGAGTGTTGAGGACACGGCGGAAGCGATTATCAAGATCGCCGTTTCGGGCATGTACCTCGAAGTTTCAAAAATGGTCTCCCGCTATGGCATTGACCCGCGCGAGATGTCGTTGGTGGCCTTTGGCGGGGCCGGGCCCATGCTGGCCTGTCATGTGGCGCAGGAGTTGAATATGCGCCGTATTGTGGTGCCCTTGACGCCGGGGGTTCTCAGCGCCTTTGGCGGCTTGATCGCCGATATCAAGAACGACTTTATCCGCACGGTCTATTTGGATCTGGATGAACAAACGGCGATCACGGTGCATGAAGGCTTTGCCGATTTGCGCCGAGATGCCTTGGCCTGGCTGCGAGACGAACAGGGTTTTGAGGGCGAGGCGACGGTGTTGTATTCCGCCGACATGCGCTATCGGGGTCAATCCTATGAAATCGACACGGTGTTAGGCGCAGACAGTTCTGTTGCCGATATGGAAGATGCCTTCCATCGCGAGCATGAGCGTTTGTATGAACATGCGGACCGGGACGCCCCGGTGCAGATCATCAACTTGCGCATGGTGGTGTTGGGTGAGCCGCCCAAACCGAGCCTGCCCAAACTGCCGCCGGCGGGCGGGGAGGCGCTGGCTCACAAAATGGCCTATGTTTATTCCAATGGTGAATGGCGGCACGGGGGGATCTATCGCCGGGATCAGTTGGCCCCGGGACATCATTTCGCCGGACCTGCCATCATTACGCAGGATGACACGACGACCTGTGTTTTGGACGGCTTTACGGTCACCATCGATGACTACGGCAACCTCATAATAGAAGTGGCGGGGGCATAGTCATGGCAATTGATAGCGTCACGCTGGAGATTTTGAAGAACCATTGCCGGGCCGCAGCTGAAAGTATGGCCTTTACCCTCTACCGCACGGCCCATTCCACGTTTGTGAAAGAGACGGAGGATTTCACCACGGGCCTGACCACGCCGGATGGGGAAACCTTCGCAACGCCCACCGATCTGGGTGCGACCTGGTTCGTGGCCCTGAATTACAAGAACGTCATCGATCTGATCGATCATTATGACGAGGGCGATATCTGCCTGACCAACGATCCATATTCGGGCTATGTCTGCACCCATTCCCCGGACATGCATATTTGGAAGCCGGTATTCCATGAAGGCGAGATCATCTGTTTCGTGGTCGGCCATATCCATAATACGGACGTGGGCGGCGCGGTGCCCGCGAGTCTATCCCGCACCCTCTCGGAAGTGCACCAGGAAGGCATTCGTATCCCGCCCGCGAAAATCCTTGAACAGGGCGTGATCAACGACGATGTGGTCTCCATCCTTTTGGCCAACGTGCGTATGCCGGAGCAGAACTGGGGTGATCTGAAGGCGCAGATCGCGGCCATGAATACGGGTGAGCGCCGGGTGCACGAGATGATCGCCAAGTTCGGCGTTGAAACGTTCAAGGAAGGCATCGGCGATCTGCTGGACTATGCCGAACGCCAGGCCCGGACAATCGTGGCGGACCTGCCCGACGGCGATTATGTCTTTAACGACTATATGGATGAGGACGTGGCGAACGGCTATCCCTGCCGCATTGCCATGAAAATGACGATTGATGGGGATGAGCTGCTGTTTGACTTTACGGGCAGCGACCCGCAGATCGAAGGCTCGGTCAATATTCCCACGGGGGGTGAGGTGCGCCATGTGTTGATGATGATTGGCCTGATTTATGTGCTGTATTCCCTTGATACCCGCCTGTTTCTGAATGCGGGTATCGCGCGGATTTGTCGGTGCATTCTGCCGACGGGCACCATCGTCAATCCCAAATTCCCTGCCGCCGTCGGACTGCGAACCTTATCGGTGCAGCGCCTGCAAGCGATCATCTTTGGTGCTTTCGTCCAAGCCGCCCCAGACCGTCTGCCTGCCTCTCCCGCCAGTGGTGGCCCGATTATGAACGTGAATGCCATCGATAACGCCACAGGCCGCCGCGTGGTCGCCTCTATCGATCCCATCACGGGCGGTGCGGGCGGCAACCCGTGGCAGGATGGCACCGATGGTTCCGGCGCGAATTCGTCCTTTTTGAAAAACACGCCGGTCGAGGTGAATGAGGCGGAGGTGCCCATTCGTATCTTGCGCTATGGCCTGGCACCTGACTCTGGGGGGCCCGGCAAACATCGGGGCGGTCTGGCGACCGTGCTGCATTTCCTCTCCCAAGCACCGAACACAAAAGTCACCGCCCGCAACCGGGACCGCACCCGCTTTACAGCCTGGGGGGTGCGCGGTGGCCGGGCAGGCGCGCCTTCCTACTTCCTGCTCAATCCCGGCAAGACCAATGAGGTCAACCTGGGCAACACGGATATTCTGACCATTGACCCTGGCGACGAAGTCCTGGTAGCCAGCGGTGGTGCAGGCGGCTGGGGCGATCCCTTGGAACGTGACCCGGGCGCGGTATTGTTGGATGTGCAGCGGGGCTTCGTCTCACTCGACGCCGCATTGCGCGATTACGGCGTCGTCATCACTGATGGCGCGGTGGATATGACAGCCACATCTGATTTTCGCGCCAGCCGGTCAGATGAAGGGAGCGGCGAATTCTTTGACTATGGCAGCGGTCGCATCGAATTTGACCACCTATGGACCGATGGCAACTACGCTGCCCTGACCGAATTGCTGCGCGGCTTGCCTGTACACTGGCGGTTCTTCGTCAAACATAGGGTGTTCGAGGCGATGGACGTCCTGGATGCAGCCCAACGCCTGGGCGATGGGTCAGAGGTCCGCACCATTTTCGCCGACGTTATTGCCCGCTACCCTCAGTTAAAACAGGCTGCGCCTCAATAATTGAAGGCATGAGTGCGGGTGCCGGAACCGCGGCCGGGCCAGGGCCTCATCATGAAAATAGGGCTACAAAACGGATAATGCGACAAAAAATGATCCGGTCGCTATGATGGGCTTCTGCGCCTTCAAAGGTGCCCCGTGGAATACCAGGAGTTATTTGTGCAAACCGAAGTGGCTGATACAGCCGAAGACATCTCTAAAATCGCTTTTGGCTTTATGGCATCAAAGACTTTGTTTGCCGCCCTGCATGTAGATCTATTCTCCTATCTTTCAGGTGGCGGTAAAAATGCCCAGGCCCTGGCTGATGCTTCGGGCGTACCCGTCAATCGCATCACCACTATTGCGACGGCATTGCGCAGCCTTGGTCTGTTTACCTTGGAGGACGGCAAGCTGTGTAATTCCCCGGCAGCTGAGGCCTTTTTGGTCAAAGGCGCGAAATATGATTTCGGCGACTATCTGCGTTATCAAATCAATGGGCAGATGTATCCGGTGATGGGGCAGCTCAACGCTTCTATGGATGGCACCTTGAACCCTGATGATATCGCCTCTTACGCCAACTGGATGTCCGATCCGGTGCAGGCGCGCATTTATTCCAAGGCCCAGCATGCGGGTTCTTTGGGGCCGGGCAAGACCATTGCCCGCCTGGTTGATCTGTCCGATGCCAAGTCGCTGCTGGATGTGGGCGGTGGCACCGGGGCTATGACCATCAGTTTATGCAAGGCGAACCCTGATCTGAACGCCACCATCATTGATTTCCCTAATGTGTCTGAGATCGGCTGGGAATATATTTCCGATGCTGGTTTGGTCGACCGGGTCCGCTATATCCCCGCCAATGCCCTGGAATGCCAGTGGCCCACCGGCCGTTGCGCGGTGTTGATGTCGTATTTGTTTTCGGGCGTGCCGGAAAGCTCCCTCGCCGGTTTGTTGTCTGATGCGTTCAATACCCTGCGTCCGGGCGGCACTTTGATGGTCCATGATTTCATGGTCAACGAGGATGCGGAACCGCCCCTGGCGGCCCTGTGGCACGTCCAACACATGGCTTTCACGCCGGAAGCCTCATCAATGACCGCTGCACGCATCATGACCGACATGGAAGCCGCCGGCTTTGAAAACCCGATTGAGGCGGAAGTGATCGCCGGCATGACCCGGATCGTCTACGCCCGCAAGCCCGAGTAGACCACGCCATTCGCCAACACATGCGTGTGTTGATGTGGATTAACCGGTCAAGCCCGTTGATGACAACTATACCTCGTCATTGCCGGGCTTGACCCGGCAATCCATGTTGCCGAAGACGCGGATGTTGAAAATTCGAATATTCGCGCTATTCCGCAACAGTGTCGGACAGCCGTTCCACGGCGGCGGCGTAGTCTTCCATGAAGTCGTAGACGACGGATCGGGCGGACTGTTCCACGTTCATCAGGCCGACCGCCTGGCCAACGAAATATGTCGCCAGTGCCTGGGCACCTTGATGGCCGCCCTCCGCTAACTTGTCTATCTTTGCCATGGCTGGCCGCGTGACCAGGCCCTGCAACGGCATGGGCAACGGGTCAGGCGCGCCGTCTGCATGCCAGGCATCGGTCCAGGTGGATTGTAGCTGCCGGGTCGGCTTTCCCGTACGGCTGCGGGAGCGGACGGTGTTGCGCGATCCAGCGGCCAGCATCTTCGCCTTCACCGTGGGAATGGTCTCCGCCTCCGCCGTTGTCAGCCAGACAGATCCGGTCCAGGCACCAGCGGCGCCCATGGCCATACAGGCCGCCATCTGACGCCCCGTGGCAATGCCGCCCGCTGCCAGGACGGAGACATTCGGGTAAGCTTCCATCGCTTGGACTACCTCCGGTATCAGCACCATGGTGGAGACTTCGCCGCAATGGCCGCCCGCTTCGGTGCCGGATGTCACCAGCACATCAACGCCGGCCTCGGCATGTTTGATGGCATGCGCCTTGGCCCCCGTTAGGGCACCGACCAGGATGCCGCGCGCACGGGCCTGGGTCAGCATGTATTCTGGTGGCACCCCAAGGGCGTTGACGATCATTCTGATGGGATGGGCAAAGGCGACATCCATCACCGCTGTCAGGCTTTCGGCGCGGTAGTTGTCACCGTATTTGGCGTCCGCGTTGTTATCCCAAAGATCTGATGCATCGATGCCGTTCTTCTCCAACAAATCTCTGACATAGTTCTTATGCTCAGGCGGCACGCGGGCCTCAAACTCCTCCGCCGTCAGCCCGTCCTCTTTGCCAACCAACTTATTCGGGATCAAAAGATCAACGCCATAAGGCTTGCCATTCACTGCCGTGTCGATCCAGTTAAGCTCAATCTCCAAACTTTCCGGCGTGTGGTTAACAGCGCCTAGAATGCCCATGCCACCGGCGTTGGTGACGGCAGCGACGACGTCGCGGCAATGGGTGAAGGCGAAAAGCGGGAACTCAATACCAAGACGGTCACAAAGGGTGGATTTCACGGGCAGTCTCCTATGGTTTTGACCATCTTATTCTGGAAATCCCGCTTTTTTCAAGCCATCAAGAAAATGGCTCTTGTCTGCTTCCAGACGAAAATGCAATTTGGGCATCAGTTTCGCCAGGGAAAATTTAGGATCCGCTTTCACAATTGCATCGACCTGGCTCTGCGCATCACTGTCGCGACCTAATTGGGCATAACTGGCCGCCAAATAGCGACGGTCCCACACGGCGAGTTTGCCGACCTTGGTGAGTGTTGCGATGGCACCCTTATAGTCCTTTTGCAGATACTGGATGGTGGAGAGGGCGGAGGCGTACCAGCCGGGATAGTGCGGATTGCGCCGCATGGCATCGACCACCCAGCCCTTGGCTTTCTCGCTTTGCCCGGCGAAAGTCAGCATTTGGCCATAGGCGGCCAGCAAATCGCCGTCATTGGGGTTTAATTCCAGCGCCCGTTCACTATGGGTCAGGGCTTTATCAAAATCGCCACGGGCCTGGGCAATCTTTGCCCGCAGGCGGTGTATCTTATAGCCTGATACCTGCAGGTCCTCTGCCTGTAGCAGCTACGCTGTGGCTTTGTCCAAAGCCTCCCCACCTGTGGCAACCCATTGGGCGCGATAGTCCATATAATAAGTCCAGGCAAAACCGTAATAGATTAGGCCCAAATTGGGACCCAAGGCCTTGGCTTTTTCGAATATACGGCGGGTTTCTATTGTCGATTCCCTAGTCAGTTTGTGGAAAACTTCCTGTGCTTTTAGGAAATAATCATAGGCTTCGAAATTGGCCAGCGGTTTCGCTTCCAACCGCGCCGCAGCGCTGCGCCAAATCGTCTCGCCCATCTCCGTCACGACGGCCTGGACAATCTCGTCCTGCACGACAAAGACGTCTGTCATGGTGCGGTCGTAACGTTCTGTCCAGATTTGGACCTCGGTTGCCGCCTCGATCAACTGCATAGTGACGCGCAGGCGTTCGCCGGCCCGTTGCATGCTGCCGGTCAGGACATAGCGAATGCCTAATTCCCGCCCGATCTGACGGACTGATTTCTGTTTAGAATCATAGAAATTGGCTGAATCGGGGGAAATAACGAACAGGCCGGCAAAGCGTGACAGCTCGGTCGTGATATCCTCGGAGATCGCCTTGGCCAACCCACCCTGATTTGTTTCGTCTGACAAGTTCTTCAAGGGCAAAACCACCACTGAGGGCTTGTTGGGTAGTTTCAGGGCAGTTTCCTCCACGACAACCGGCTGGCTACCCTGATACTGCCACCACCCGATCCCGCCAATGATCACTGCCAGGACAATGCCCGCCGCCACCATCAGGGGTAGCCGGGTGTTTCGCTTTTCTTTGATCCGTTGAATTTCCGTCATCCGCCTGCTTGCCTTGTCATCCATGATGACCCGGCAGACGGATATGGTCTGGGCGATATTCTTGACCTGATGCTCACCAAGTTGCTCGAAATTCAGATCCAACTTGCCGCGAACCTGGCTGTAGGCAGCGTCCGATATATAGATCCCGCCCGGTTCTGCCAGACTTTCCAAGCGGGCGGCGATATTGACGCCATCGCCGTGGATGTCATCACCATCAACAATAACCTCGCGAATATTGATGCCGATGCGATAGACGATCTGGCGATCTTCCGGGATGCCGTCGTTACCCAGCGCCACGGCACCCTGCATTTCAACCGCGAACAAGATTGCATCGACGACGGAGACGAATTCCATCAATATCCCGTCGCCCATTAATTTTACGATCCGGCCGCGATATTGCACCGCCTTTGGTTCGATCAATTCGGTGATATGTGCCTTGACGCCGGTGATGGTCCCTTCCTCGTCCCGGCCCACAAGCCGGCTATATCCGACCACGTCTGCAGCCAGAATAGTTGATAGCCGTCGTTCGACCGCAGCGTCATTCATTTAGAAGGCCCCCAAATAAACCCTGAATTATTCTAGCCAGCCCGCCGTCGCAATAACAGCGTTACCGCATAGCCAAATGCCAGGCCCCAGAACGGCGCGCCCACGTTTAGAATGGCAACGCCCGACAGGGTGACCAGGAAGCTGACCAGGGCGCCCAAGGCATGGGCCGGGTTGCCAAAGGCTGTGGTGAAGGCACCTTGCAGGACGCCCAACATGGCCAGGCCACCCAATAGATTGATGAAGACCGCCGGTAGCACCAGGCCCAGGCCTGTGGTGAAGGGTGAGAATATACCAAAGGCGATGGCGAGGAGGCCGAAGATCACGCCGGCCATATAGCGCCGTTCTTTCACGCCCGATGTGTTCAGAATGGCATTGGCGGGCCCGGTCACACAGGTGGGGACGGAACCGAAGATGCCGAATAACAGGCTGCCCACACCGCAGGTGACAGTTAGGTTATTCTCAGGCGGCTCAAACCCTGCCTGGCGCAGAATGACGAAACCTTGGGCGTTTTGCGCCGCGATCACGGTGACCGCCAGGGGGATGACCAATTCGCCCAACGCCCGCAGGGTGAATGCGGGGGTGTAGAAGATCGGTTCGGCAATGGCCAGGCTTGGGATCTCCACCCCGGCCATCTGTCCTGAATAGATGATGGCAACCGTGCCTGCGGCCAGGGCGCAAAGCACCGGGGGCAGCAGCCGGCCAATTGACGGTATGGCAGTGGGGATGGCGAATGCGGCGACCATGGCCACGGCCATCATGGTGGCTTCTTCAAACGCTGTGATGATGTTCAGACCGAAAGGCAGGAAAACACCCGCCACCATGGCCATGACGATGGGCATGGGGATCGCCGCCATAATTTTGGCGACCAAACCGGTGACACCCAGAAAGGTCATAAAGACGCCGCAGACTAAATAGGCCCCGATCACTTCGGCAAAGCTGAGATGCTGCAACGCCCCGCCGATCAGCACCGCGCCGGGGATGGTCCACATAATGGCGATGGGTTGGCGGAAAATGTAGCTGAAGATCATGGTCAGGACGCCGCCAAAAACAAAGGCGGCAAAGACCCAGGATGAGATGTCTTCGGGCCGTAAACCACCCTGGCGGCCCACGGCTAATATGATAACCACGGGCCCGGAAATAGCGAACAGCCAAGCGACCAGGGCGTTGACCAGATTGTGCCGGTCAACGCCCCGTAGGCTTTCCCCCAGGCCGGGTAAGGGCCGGGGTGGTGTCTCCAATATAGCCAGAGCTAACCCCCGTTCAGGCGGCGCTACTCAGCTACGATGGGGTTGGACAGAATGCCGATGCCCTCAATTTCGATCTCGCAGACATCGCCGTCCTTCATCCAGACGTTCGGTGTGCGGGCAGAACCGACACCGGGCGGTGTGCCCATGATGATTACGTCACCGGGGTTCAGGGTCATCGCCTCGGACACGGTTTCGATCACTGTTTCCACATCAAAGATGTGCTGGATGGTGGATGAATCCTGCAATGTCTCGCCGTTGATGCGGCACTGAATACGCAGATCGCCGACACCATTGGGCAGCTCATCCGGCGTTACCATGTCGGGGCCGAAACCGCCCGTGGCATCAAAGTTCTTGCCCATGCCCCATTGCGCTGACTTGAACTGATAGCTGCGTATGGAACCATCGTTAAAGCAGGAATAACCGGCCACGCAGTCAAGGGCATCGGCCTTTGCAATATGCTTGCCGCCTTTACCGATGATGACCGCCAATTCCGCCTCGTAGTCATAGTCAGAGGCCGCCTTGGGCAGGAGCATGGGTGCATTGTGGGCTGCCATGGAGGTGATCATGCGGAAAAAGATGATGGGGTATTCAGGAATTGGATTGTTGGTCTCAATGGCATGGTCGCGATAGTTCAGGCCACAGCAAATGATCTTTGAAGGGTTCGCGACCACGGGCAGATATGTGGCATCCGCCACAGCGATTTTGGCATCATCGCCTGCACCAGCGGCTGCCGCCTTTGCTTTGTCCAAACCACCCGAGGCGATCAGGGCGGACATGTCACTGGGCAGATCCGGGGCCGCCTTGGACAGGTTCACATAATTGTCGCCCTGGCGGACTGCCAAGGTAGCGGTGCCGTTAACGTCTAAAGTCGCAATACGCATTTTGTGGTTCCGTCTTTTGTGAAAGCTAAATTTGATTGCTGAAATTGTGGGCAACTTACGCTGTCACGGCACGTCTGCCTAGTGCCTGCGGATGGCCCCATCGTTACGCTGTAGACAGAGCTGTCTTCCTTGTCTCTAATAGCGCCTCAAATTTGATCGAAAGGGAGTTTCACTATGGACGTGGGCGTATTGATATTTGCAACGGATTACACAATCCGTACGGACGAGTTGGCCATCGCGTTGGAAGAACGCGGTTTTGAAAGTCTGTTCCTGCCTGAACACACCCATATTCCTGCCAGCCGGGAATCCGCCTGGCCCGGTGGCCCGGACCTGCCCCCTGATTATTGGCATACGCACGATCCCTTCGTTGCTCTGGCCTATGCCGGTGCGGTGACCAAGAATTTGAAGCTGGCCACAGGGATTTGCCTGTTGGCCCAGCGCGATCCGATCGTGACTGCCAAGAACGTTGCCAGCCTGGACATGATGTCCAACGGGCGCTTTTTATTCGGCATCGGCGGCGGCTGGAATATTGAGGAAATGAACGACCACGGCGTTGAATACAAAACCCGCTTTGCCCAGATGAAAGAGCATGTGCAGGCTATGAAGGCCTTGTGGACGGAGGAAGATGCTTCGTTCAAGGGCGATTTCGTCAACTTCGAAGCCTCCTGGGCCCATCCAAAACCCGTGCAAAACCCGCACCCCCCCGTGATCCTGGGCGGCGAGACGGATTATACCCTGGCCCGTGTGGTGGATTATTGCGACGGCTGGTTGCCCCGTGCCCGTCACGGCTTTGACGCGGCTGAGAATATGGCGCGGCTGAAAACCTTTGCTGATAAAGCCGGGCGTGATGCCTCGGAAATTTCCGTCAGCGTGTTCGGTGCGCCGGGCGACCAGGCCACCTTGGATAGCTATGAAGAGGCCGGCGTGAACCGTGCCATCCTGGGTCTACCTTCGGCCCCGCGTGATGAAGTGATGGCGTTGTTGGACAAGTACGCGCCTCTGGCAGGCTGATTTTAGGGAGCATAAGTTATGGCGTTATTCGAAATGCGAACCTATCAGGCCTATGTGGGCCATATGGGTGATGTGGTGAAGGTCTATAAGGAGTTCGGCTGGCCGGCCATTGAAAAGGGCGGCTTTGATGCCAAGCTGGTGGGCTATTTCACCTCCGACACCGGCGGGTTAAGCCAGCTGTTGCATCTGTGGAAGTTTGATGATGATGCGGACCGCCGCGCCCATTGGGCCGGTTTGTTCGCGGATGATGACTTTATGAAGTTTGCCGGCATGATCCGCCCGCACTTGATGACCCAGCAGATCCAGTTATTGAACGAGGCCCCTTGGGGACCTCACCCCTGATCTGGTTAAGCTGATGTCGCGTAAAGCTTTTGATCTGGACGGCCGTGTCGCCCTGATCACCGGCTCCACCATGGGTTTGGGCCGGGCCACGGCGCAGGTTCTGGCGGAACATGGTGCCCATGTAGTGATCTCGTCCCGCAAGCAAGATGCCTGTGACACGGTGGCGGCGGAATTCCGTGAGCTTGGCCTCAGCGCTGAGGGCCGGGCCTGCCACATTGGCGATGAGGATGCAGTTGCAGCCATGTATGCCCATCTGAAGGAACGCCACGGTCGCCTGGATATTCTGGTCAACAACGCGGTGTTGAGCCCCTGGCGCAAGATCCTGGACACGGATTTCGGATTGGTGAAAAAGGCCCTCGACGTCAATATCGGCGGCTATTGGCAGATGTCCGTAGGCGCGGTGGAATTGATGCGTGAGGGCAAAAGCGGTGGCGGTGCGATCATCAATATTTCCTCCACCGCCGCGCGGCATGCTTCGCCGAATTTGGCTTTGTATTCGACCTTCAAGACCGCGTTGGATGGCATGACCCGTTCATTTGCGTTGGAGTTTGGCGGGGACGGCATTCGCGTCAACACCATCCTGCCGGGCCTGTTCGAAACATCACTGGCGGATGCCTATGCACCGGATGTGAAAGAAAAGATGCTGGCGCAAACCCCTGTGGGCCGGTTGGGTCAGCCTGCGGAGGTGGGGTATGCGGTGCTGTATCTCGCCTCTGATGCCGCAGGTTATATTACCGGCACCAGCCTCGTCATCGATGGTGGGCGCACGGTCTCTATCGGTTGATGTGATGGAAGTTCTCGATTGCGTGGCCTTCCTGTTAGTGGACGGTGATCGCTTTTTGGTGGAACGGCGACGCCGGGACAAGACGGTCGATCCCGGTGCCGTGGCCATTCCCGGCGGCCATTTGGAACCGGGGGAAAGTCCAGTGCAGGCGCTGCACCGGGAGCTGGCAGAGGAGCTGGGGTTAACAACACCGGACCCGCAATATTTTTGCACTCTGTTGAACCCGTCCGAGGAATTGCGGAAGCTGCATTACTACGCCGTACATAGTTGGTCCGGTGAAATCCAGAATAACGAGGCCGAGGAATTGTTATGGTTGCCGCTGAATGACCTCCAAGATTTGGATCTGGCAGTAGACCAGGTCGCCATCGGCGAATATCTGCGGGTCGTTAGGAAAAGCTAGGTTGCAGTAAATTCTTGATCTGTAACGTCGAAACTATAAAGCCATAAGTGCGCTTCGCGATGGCTGGCCATCCGTTCCAACAAATTGGGCAGGTCCGCGTTGTGGAAGAACTGAATATTATCCCGGGACATCTGTTGCACTGTCGCCGTCCGCTCCCGCCGTAGATCTTCGTATTGCCGGAGGGCAGCCTCCGGGGCAGCGGCGCCCACCTTCAGGCATTCGGCCAACGTATAGGCATCTTCGATGGCCATGACCGCACCCTGGGCCATGAACGGCAACATGGGGTGGCAGGCATCGCCCAATAATGTCACCCGCCCCTCGCTCCATTGTTTCAGGGGGTCACGGTCAAACAGGCCCCAACGAAAACAACTCTCCGCCTTGCGGATCAGTAGTTTTAGATCGTCATGCCAGTCTTCGAAATCAGCCAGAAAACTCTCAACCGCACCCTCGTTGGACCAGCTCTCTGCCTGCCATGCCTCTTGCTCCATGACCCCGACGCAATTTACCAATTCGCCGCGGCGGACATAATAATGCACAAAGTGGCCGCCGCGGCCAATCCAGTTCGACCCCACCGGGCGCACATGGCCCGGGGGAAGTGCTTCCACCGGCACCGTGGCGCGCCAGGCAACACAGCCCGTAAAGCGGGGCGCATCGGGGCCAAACATTTGGCCCCGAATTATGGAATGGATGCCATCGCAACCAATCAGGATATCACCGTGGAAGGTGTCCCCGGACGCGGTCGCCACGGAAACGCCGTCCTCTGTTTGTGTGAAGCCTGTGACCGTGCAGTTCAAATGCACCGAGCCAGGGGCTAATTCAGCCAAGGCGTTCGCTAAGACCTGGTGAAAATCCGCGCGGTGGAGATGGAAATAGGGAAAGCCGTATGTTTCTTCGCTGGCTTTACCTAAAGGTCGGGAGCTTAGGGTCTCACCACTTTGCCAATGGCGCATCTCACCCCGCTCCGGCGTGAAGGCGACAGCCTTTAACGCCTCCGCCAGCCCCAGATGATACAGAACCCGGGCACCATTGGCGCTGATCTGTACGCCGGCGCCGACCTCCCCCAACGCTTTGGCCTGTTCCAATACCGTGACTTTGAAGCCCGCCCGCGCCAAGCATAAGGCGAGGCTCAAGCCGCCAAGACCGGCACCAACGATGATAACATTGCCCGTGGTATTGTTCGGATTATTGCTCATAGGTGGGAGGTTAGGGTGCAACACCATAAAG
>JAPKBD010000408.1 GCA_028824965.1 Alphaproteobacteria bacterium
CAACGCGAGAAAATCACAGTTTTTGGCAGTGATGAGCCACGAAGTGCGTACGCCTTTAAATGAGATCATCGGATTTTCCGAGATGATGAGCGAGAATGTGTTCGGCCCCCTGGGGCATGAACGATACGACAATTATGCCAAGGATATTTTTGATAGTGGCACGCACCTTTTGGAATTGCTGTCCGATATTCTTGATCTGTCCCGCATAGAAGCGGGTCACATGGACCGAGACGAAACGATGGTTGATATGGCCGATATCGTTTTCGAATGCATCAGTCTTTTGCGAGCGCGTGCTAAAGAGTGTGGCGTAGATATTCAGACGCATGCCCCTGACCGAGGCCCAAAGTTGATGGCGGACAGGACGCAGGCCAAACAAATCGTGCTTAATCTACTGTCGAATGCGATCAAGTATACGACTGCTGGAACAACCATAGATATTCACCTTGGCCTTGAGGCGAGCGGTGAGCTGGCGTTGCGGATAATTGATCAAGGTCCCGGCATTCCTGTTGAGGATATAGAGCGGATTTTGGAGCCATTCACGCGCCTGGAAGGGACCCATACCAGTCGCGTGGAGGGTTCCGGGTTGGGGCTTGCCATCGCGAAAAGTCTTGTGGAAGGGCATGGAGGACGACTGAAGCTGGTCAGCGAGGTCGATCGTGGGACCGAGGCGATTGTTATATTTCCAGCAGGTCGGGTCAAACAAGATACGGAATAGGCATGCATTTGCCCGACGTTATGCGCCGGACAACGTTAAAAGGGGCACAGCGATTTAATCCGCCGCACCCCTTAAATCAAAGCAATTCTAATTTGGCCTAGAGTATGTTTACATTAAACATACTCAGACTCTTAAGAAAACGAGCAATTGAACCAATCACTTGGGTCGAGAGAGCGACTCTAATTAATTGAAAATTGCTCTAATCAATCCGGACATATTCAAAATCAACAGGTTGGTTGTTGATGCCGCGCGCTGGTGGGGCGATCCAGGCCGCGTATTTCCCTGGTTCCAGAACCTGTTGCATCAAGGAAATCACATAGGCGCGGTCAGCATCCGTGGGCAGCCAATTGCCATGCTGTTCGGTCCAGGCCGCTTCCGTTATGACCTGGCCGTTTGGGCTGATCCGCAAGCCGCCGGTATTCTCCTGGTTGAAATTGCCGATTTGGCGGTTAAAGGCACGGTGGGGCAGTGTCAATTCAAACTCGATGCCGGCCCGTTTGATGATCTGGTTCCAACGACGCACGCCACGACCACAATCCGTGACATAGTCGTCGCGCAGGCGTTCATTGATCACCGTGAGGGCATTGTCGTGATTGGTGACGAATTTTTCGCCCTCCAATTCCAGGATCGGATACTGATCGTCGCTCAATTTGTGGTCGTCATCGATCTTGGTTTCCTCAAACCGGCCTTTCAGGCCCATGGCATAAAAGTTCGCCGCGTTGGTGGATCTCTCAGATCCAAACAGATCCAGGGAGACCGAAAAGTGAAAGTTCAGATATTTCTGAAGCGTGGGCAAATCAATGCCGCCCATGGCGCGGACTTTATCTTCGCCATGTTCGTTGATCAATTCGCAGGCCCGCTGGATGACACGGCCGACGCCGGTCTCACCCACGAACATATGATGGGCTTCCTCCGTCAACATAAAGCGGCAGGTGCGCGACAGTGGATCAAAGCCGCTCTCCGCCAGGGATGCCAGTTGATATTTGCCATCCCGGTCGGTGAAGAAGGTGAACATAAAGAACGACAGCCAATCCGGTGTTTCTTCATTGAAGGCACCCAAAATTCGCGGCTTATCCACATCGCCTGAATGGCGCTGCAACATGGCATCCGCTTCATCCCGGCCATCACGCCCGAAATAACCATGCAGCAGATAGACCATGGCCCATAGATGGCGGCCTTCCTCCACATTGACCTGAAACAAATTGCGCAGGTCATAAAGGGAAGGTGCCGTGAAACCCAGGGCGCGTTGTTGTTCCACCGATGCCGGCTCCGTATCGCCCTGGGTGACGATCAGGCGGCGCAATTGCCCGCGATATTCGCCGGGCACTTCCTGCCAGGCGGCCTCGCCCTTGTGTTCCCCGAAATTGACCTGGCGGCCTTCTTCCCTATCAGCCAGAAAGATGCCCCAACGGTAATCGGGCATTTTGACATGACCAAAGTTGGCCCAGCCTTTGGAATCCACACTGATCGCTGTGCGCAAATAGACGTCGTGGGATTGAAACTCCGTTGGGCCCATCTCCTGCCACCAATCCAGAAAATTCGGGTGCCAGGCCTCCAACGCCCGTTTCAGACGCCGATCCTCGGACAGATCAACATTGTTGGGAATGGTTTCTTGATAATCAATGGCCATGGGATCAAACCCTCCTTTTATCGAATTCACTGCGTTGGCCGCTGCCATACAGTGGCAGCGCACCCGTTTCGCCAACCGCATTGGGACGCTGGAAGATCCAGTTCTGCCAGGCGGAGAGGCGGGAAAAAATCTTGCTTTCCATGGTTTCCGGACCGCCAAAGCGCAGGTTCGCTTCCATCCCGGTCAGTGCGTCCGGGGAAAAAACCGCCCGTTCCTCAATGGCGATGCGGACCTCGTCCTCCCAATCGATATCGTCGGGGGCGAAGGTTACCAGGCCGGCTTCTTCCGCCGTCACAGCGTCCATCGCCTCGCCCTGGCGTTGTTCCAGGGCGGCAATGGTGTCGGCTTCATCCAGGAAACGAGATTGCAGGCGGGTCAGGCCGTTGACCATTTCGTATGGGCCAAAGTTCATGGCGGTAAGGGAGGCCAAGGCAGGCGGGCGGTTGTCGCCTTCGAACTGGCCGTCCAGCATGTAACTGCGGTCGGCGGCCAGGGCCAGCTCCAACAAGGTGCCGGTAAAACACGATGCCGGCTCGATCAGTGCATAGATGCTGCGGGAGGTGACATCGATCCGCTTTAAGGTGCGTTTGAGGTACAGGGTCACCTCGCGCACCAGCCAATGGTCCTGATGCGCCATCAGGGCCGCGTCATGGGCCGCCATCATTTCGCTGCTCCCACTGGTTTGAAAAACCCAAGTGCCAATTTCATTTTCGTTGGTGCGCAGATGCAGTATGGCGTCATCCAATTCGCGTGCCAGGCGCAGGGGCCAGTATCCCGCACCTATCGCCTGGATGGCGTC
>JAPKBD010000001.1 GCA_028824965.1 Alphaproteobacteria bacterium
ACGCCATGCATGATTGCGACGTGATGATCTGCCTGGGCGCGCGGTTCGACGACCGCATCACCGGGCGGCTGGACGCCTTTTCACCGAATTCAAAAAAGATCCATGTGGATATCGATCAATCCTCCATCAATAAGAATATCCACGTGGACCTGGGCATTGTCGGCGACGTGGGCCAGGTGCTGGATCAGATGCTGGCCTGTTGGAAGGCCAGTACGCATCAACCCGACCGGTCAGCCTTGAAGGAATGGTGGACCACCATTCAACGTTGGCGCTCCCGCGACTGCCTGGCCTATAGCCAGGGCGCCGACGTCATCCTGCCGCAACACGCCATCCAACGGCTGTATGATCTGACCAAGGACCAGGACACTTATATTACCACCGAGGTCGGCCAGCACCAAATGTGGGCGGCGCAATATTATAAGTTCGAGGAACCCAACCGCTGGATGACCTCCGGCGGCCTGGGCACCATGGGCTATGGCCTGCCGGCGGCGGTGGGCGTGCAGATCGCCCATCCCGACAGCCTGGTGATCGACATCGCGGGCGAGGCCTCCACCATGATGAACATCCAGGAGCTTTCGACCGCCATGCAGTACCGCCTGCCCCTGAAGGTGTTCATATTGAACAACCGCTGGATGGGCATGGTGCGGCAATGGCAGCAGCTGCTGCACGGCAGCCGGTTTTCGGAAACCTATAGCGAGGCGCTGCCCGATTTCGTCAAGCTGGCGGAATGTTTCGGGGCGACAGGCATGGTCATCGAGGATCCTGATGAACTGGATGACGGCATTCAAAAAATGCTGGATACGGACGGCCTGGTGATCGCTGATGTGCGTGTGGCGCAGGAAGAAAATTGCTTCCCCATGGTGCCATCAGGTGCGGCCCATAACGAGATGATCCTGGCCTCTGATAATGCCGGGGACAAGCCCGAGGTCACATCCCAAGGTATGGCCCTCGTTTAATACCGGGTTAGCTGCCTGTCCTAATTTTATACGTTTGAACGACCCGGAACCGCGCCAAAACGACGATTGCGGGGGGTTTGTTCTGATCGAGGTAAACATGAGTGAAATGTCAGATATCGCGCCAAAACACACCATCGCAGTCCTGGTGGACAACGAGCCTGGGGTCCTGGCCCGCGTGGTGGGTTTGTTTTCCGGTCGCGGTTATAACATCGAAAGCCTGACCGTGGCAGAGGTTGATACCAGACGGGATCGTTCACGCATCACCATCGTCACATCGGGGGATGAGATGATCATCAACCAAATTCGGGCGCAACTGGAACGTCTGGTGCCGGTCTTTAACGTGGTTGATTTGACGGATGAAGGCCCCTCGGTGGAGCGGGAGCTGGCTCTGGTCAAAGTGGTGGCCAGTGGCGAGAATCGGATCGAAGCATTACGAGTGGCGGATATTTTTCGCGCTCGGGCAGTAGATTCCACCCTTGGTTCCTTTGTTTTTGAAGTGACCGGGGACAGCAACAAGGTCAATGCTTTTATAAACCTGATGGACCCACTTGGCCTGGCAGAAGTGTCGCGAACAGGCGTCGTTGCCATTGCGCGCGGCGCAGACGCGATGTAGATAGGCTGCAACAACACGTAACGAATAATTGCCCCAAAATTGCACTTCGCCGGACCGACCGGCGTCATCAACAGCGAAGAGGATTTTTACCATGCGCGTGTACTATGACCGCGATGCGGACGTTAACCTGATCAAAGACAAGAACGTGGCCATTTTCGGCTACGGCAGCCAGGGCCATGCCCATGCCAACAATCTGAAAGATTCCGGCTGTGAGAACGTTGTTGTCGCGCTCCGCGCCGGCAGCGGTTCGATCGCCAAGGCGGAAGCCGCCGGCTTTAAAGTCATGCTGCCCTCCGAGGCAGCTGCATGGGCCGATCTGGCCATGGTCCTGACACCCGATGAAGGTCAGGCTGATCTGTGGGTCGATGATCTGCGCGACAACATGCGCCAGGGCACGGCCATGGCCTTTGCCCATGGCCTGTCCATCCACTTTAATTTGATTGAACCCCGCGAAGACATGGACGTCTTCATGATCGCACCCAAGGGCCCCGGCCACACCGTGCGTTCAGAATATGTCCGCGGTGCAGGCGTACCTTGCCTGGTTGCCATCGAACAAAACGCATCCGGTAACGCCCTGGAAATCGGCCTCAGCTATTCCGCCGCCATCGGCGGTGGCCGTGCCGGTACCATCGAAACCACGTTCCGCGAAGAATGCGAAACCGATCTGTTCGGCGAGCAGACTGTATTGTGCGGCGGTGTGTGTGAATTGATGCGGGCCGGCTTTGAAATTCTGGTTGAAGCGGGCTATGCGCCTGAAATGGCCTATTTCGAATGCATGCACGAAATGAAGCTGATTGTTGATCTGATTTATGAAGGCGGCATCGCCAACATGAACTACTCCATCTCCAACACCGCCGAGTATGGCGAATACGTCACCGGCCCCGCGATCATTGATGACAGCGTCAAAGACAGAATGCGTGAAGCATTGGGACGCATTCAGTCCGGCGAATTTGCCGCCAATTGGATGCTGGAGAACAAGGTGAACCAGGCCTCTTTCAAGGCCATGCGCCGGCGTTCGTCCGAGCATCAGTCAGAAGAAGTGGGCGAAAAACTCCGCGCCATGATGCCTTGGATCGCAGAAGGCCGCTTGGTCGACAAGTCCAAGAACTAGCATTTGAGTACCGTTCTGCCGTTTTAAGGGCGCGTAGTTGCCCCCCGAATAGCGATCGAGCCAACCAAAAACTGTGTAATAGACGGCCCCGCACCTGGATTTTCAGGGTGGGGCCGTTATAATATTACTTGCGGGAATAGGCGAATTAGTCGTAATAACTAATTGGAATCGGTTGATAATGTCGGTTCTTGGATTCTGCATTCAGGGTTTGGCATCAAAGAGTATCAGGTGCCTTATTGTTGCCCAATTTGTTCGGTATGGGCGGTAGCGTTTGATTAACCTTAGGACTTGGTTAACATGATGCCGTTAATACTAGAGCAATTCCGGTCGAATGTGATTAATCCAAATGCATTGGGCTAATCTAACGGATTGGAAAAATTGCTCGATTCTAAAGAGTCGGATCATTTCCCAGTCGGGAATGTTCTAACCGATGACTGACAATAGATGACTTAAAGCCTAAGGGCTGGGGGGCAAAACTAAGTGTTTTCCAAATTATTCGGCTTTTTTTCCGCGGACATGGCCATTGATTTAGGCACCGCCAATACATTGGTCTATGTCAAAGGCCGCGGCATCGTGCTGAATGAACCATCGGTGGTCGCCATCACGACGCGCAAGGGCAAAAAAATGGTCCAGGCAGTTGGTGATGAAGCCAAGATGATGCTGGGTCGAACGCCCGGCAATATTGAGGCTATTCGTCCCTTGCGTGACGGCGTCATTGCCGATTTCGAGGTGGCGGAGGAAATGATCAAGCATTTTATCCGCAAGGTGCATAACCGACGCAGCTTCGCCTCACCCATGGTGGTGGTCTGTGTCCCCTCCGGCTCAACGGCGGTGGAACGACGGGCCATTCAGGAATCTGCTGAAAGTGCGGGTGCCCGCAAGGTCTATCTGGTGGAAGAGCCCATGGCAGCCGCCATTGGTGCCGGCCTGCCAGTAACCGAACCGACCGGTTCCATGGTCGTGGATATTGGCGGTGGCACGACGGAAGTTGCGGTGCTGTCATTGGGCGGCATCGTCTATTCCCGGTCCGTGCGGGTTGGTGGCGATAAGATGGACGAGGCGATCATTGGTTACATTCGCCGCACCCATAATCTGCTGATTGGTGAAGCCACAGCGGAACGGGTGAAAAAGGAGATCGGCTCCGCCTGCGCGCCCGAAAACGGCGAGGGGATGGAGATCACGATAAAGGGCCGGGACCTGATGAACGGTGTGCCCAAGGAAATTCTGGTCAGCCAGCGGCAGATCGCTGAAAGCATGGCCGAACCTGTCGGTGCCATCGTTGAAGCGGTAAAGGTCGCATTGGAACATACGGCACCGGAACTGGCCGCCGATATCGTCGATAAGGGCATCGTCCTGACGGGCGGCGGTGCTTTGCTGGGCAATCTGGATTTTGTTTTGCGTCATTCCACAGGCTTGCCCGTATCCATCGCGGACGAGCCGCTGTCCTGCGTTGCGTTGGGCACTGGCCGGGTCCTGGAAGATATAAAAAATTTCAAAGACAAGGAAATCTTTGATACGACTTATTAGTTTCGGGCGCTCCTTTGGTGGTGCGCTTCTATGAGCGGACCTTCTGCCTCTTGAATGCGAGGTTGACGGGGTAACAAGACGGGCAGGACGATGCTGTGGCGAAAGGGCCAAGATTAAGTACGTTGTCACGCGTTGCAGCGCCTGCACGCAGTGTTGCCCAACGCTTTGGCCTATTATTACTTATGGCAACCGCCATCGCCCTGTTGATCCTTGGTAAGACCCACGATGATGGCGTTCGCCAAATGCGCGTCATGGCGATTGAAGTCGCCGCGCCCATTCTGGAAGTTTTAAGCGCCCCGGTTATCTCGGCCCGCCACGGCATTGTGGAATTACAAAATTTCTGGAGCACGAACCGGGACAACGAGGCCCTGCGCGAGCAAGTGGCGCGACTGGTCAAATGGCAAACCATCGCCCGCAACTTGGAACAGGAAAACGCCAGTTTGCGCGCCCTGCTTAATCCCGCCCACGACCCGGGCGCAATGTTTATATCTGCCCGGGTTATTGGCGATACGGGCGGTTTGTTCGTGCAATCCGTATTGCTTAACGCCGGACGGCGCAATGGTGTCGCCCCAGGTCAGGCGGTTACCACTGCCCTGGGGCTGGCCGGACGGGTGGTCGAAGTCGGGCAACGTTCCGCCCGCCTGTTGCTGTTGACCGATCTGAACAGCCGGGTACCCGTGGTCGTCGAACAATCCCGCCACCGGGCCGTCCTTGCCGGTGATAACTCCGCCAGACCCCGTCTGACATTTCTGCCCGCCAACGCCAAGGTCAGCCCCGGCGACCGTATCGTGACCTCCGGCCATGCAGGGGTCTTTCCCCCTGGCCTGCCGGTGGGCATCGTATCTTCCGTCTCTGAGGGGGAAGCGCGCATCCAGCCCTTCCTGGATTGGTCGCGGCTTGAATACGTCACCATATTGCGCTATCGCGCCTTACCCCAAGCGGACATTCTGCGCCGGGATGGGCTTGGCGCGTCAACACTACAGGCCCAATCCCAGGCCCAGGCTCCATCTACCGGCAAAACGGTAGAAGCGGTGCCCTAAATGGAAACGCATCTGGCGCACAGGGTTGCCAATTTCGCCCGAGCCGGGATCCCGATCACAATTTCTGTATGCCTCGTGTTGGTCGCAACTCTGCCCTATGGCCTGCCGAAATCGTCGTTGGCGGCGCCCATATTGGCCCTGATCTCTGTTTATTATTGGAGTGTCTTTCGCCCGGAACTGATGCCGGCGGGTGCAGCGTTCCTCATCGGTTTGATGGTTGATATCTTAAGCGGCGGGCCACCGGGCCTCAACGCGCTTCTGCTGATCCTGGTGCATTGGGCCGCATCCGGCCAACGGCGGGTCCTGGCGGGTAAATCGTTTGCCGTCAGCTGGCTGGGCTATTTGCTCATTGCCGCCGGTGCAGCCGTTATCAACTGGTTCTTCGCGTCCCTATTCTACACCACGGCAATCGAATCCGTACCCTTGGTCGTCAGCCACGCCATTGGCACCGCCGCCTATCCTCTGGTCGCGCTGTTTCTGGCCCGCATGCAACTTCTTATCGGCCAAGGTTGAGGGCGTAGCGGTCATGCGCATACCAGGCATAGAACGGGACGGCAGCCGCCATAAGACGTTTTCCCGACGTCTGGCCTTGTTGGGTGGTGGCAAATTGACCCTTGCCGCAATTTTGATGGGGCGGATGTATTACCTTCAGGTTCTGGAGTCCGACCAATATCAGATGCTGGCGGAGGAGAACCGCATTTCCATGCGCCTTCTCGCCCCACCACGGGGCCTGGTACTGGATCGGTTTGGCCGGGAACTGGCCTCCAACCGGCAGAATTATCGTGTTGTTTTGATTGCGGAACAAACCAATGGTGTCGCCGATACCCTTGATCGTCTGGCCCATATTGTGCCCATCAGTCCCCACCAACGACGTCGCGTACTGCGCGAGGTGAAACGCAAACGCCCCTTCGTGCCGATCAAAGTCGCGGAGAACCTGACCTGGGAACAATTCGCCCGCATTAACGTATTGCTGCCTGATCTGCCGGGTGTACAGCCCGACGTGGGTGAGGGCAGGCATTATCCCGTGGGTGTGGAAACCGCCCACATTGTCGGCTATGTCTCCTCCGTCTCGGAAGCCGACCTAACCGGCGATCCGTTACTGGAATTGCCCGGATTTCGCATTGGCAAGAACGGCATTGAAAAAGTCTATGATGAAAGCCTGCGCGGCAAGGCAGGCAATTCCCGGGTTGAGGTCAATGCCTATGGCCGGGAGATCCGGGAGCTGGCCCGCCAGGATGGCCAGCCCGGCGATGACGTTGTCCTGACCATCGATGCAGGTTTGCAGGAAACCATTTCCCGCCGCCTGAACGATGAAAGTGCCGCCGCCGTCGTCATGGATATTCATCAAGGTGATATCCTGGCCATGGTATCGGCCCCCAGCTATGACCCCAACGCCTTTAATCTTGGCATGTCGACCAAGGCCTGGCGGGCCCTGGTGCAGCACCCGCGCAAACCACTGATCAACAAGGCGATCGCCGGACAATATCCGCCTGGCTCCACCTTCAAAATGCTGGTCGCCCTGGCCGCGATGGAGGCCGGCATTGCCGGGCCTGGCCATGAAGTTTTTTGCAATGGCGTTACCAAGTTGGGTAAATCCAAATTTCATTGCTGGCGGCACCGTTATGGCGGTCATGGCATGATGAACATGAAGCAGGCCATCGCACAATCGTGTGACATTTATTTTTATGACCTGGCACGGCGTATCGGCGTCGACCGAATTGGCGCTATGGCGCGGCGCTTTGGCCTGGGCGAGGCCCTTGGCATAGAGCTGGTGGGAGAGCAGGATGGCCTGGTCCCCAGCAAAGACTGGAAGCAGGCTGTTACCGGCGTGCCCTGGCAGTTGGGCGAGACATTGATTACCGGCATTGGCCAGGCCTATTTGCTGGCGACGCCGCTGCAATTGGCCGTCATGACTGCCCGTCTGGCCAATGGCGGCATGGCGGTGAAGCCGAAATTATCCCGGCACCGAACGCCAAGAGAACGTGGCGATGGTTCAGCTGACACGGCGACGGACGACGGGGCTGGCGACACGACCGGCAACAGGTCTTTGGCATCCGATGTCGGCGCCCCACCCATCGGCATTTCAGCCGCGCATTTGCGGGTCATCACAGAGGCCATGACCGAAGTCGTCAATGGCCCCCGTGGCACGGCGCGAAAGTACAAACTTGATAAGGATATGGAAATTCAAATGGCCGGCAAGACCGGCACCGCCCAGGTTCGCCGGATTACCAAGGCAGAACGAAAAGCGGGTGGCAAATTGGGTAAGGGGACGCCATGGAAAGAACGGGACCATGCCCTGTTCACCGCCTTTGCCCCAGTCGATAAACCCCGTTACGCAACGGCCGTGGTGGTGGAACACGGCGGCTCCGGCACCTATGCAGCCAAATTGACCAAGGACATTATGACGGCGGTCCTGCGCGCTGATCCGCTGTCGCGGTCTGCCGTTGACATGACCAGTCGTGGCCACAATAGCGGCTATGGGGGCAGCCATAAGGGCGGAGGCGGTGGCGATGATACTAGCAACAGGGGGCGGAAAACCTAAACCATGTCGGTAGGCGGTCCCATGGGGCGGCAGGTTGATCTGACCCTGCTGCAGAAACTGGTACAGATAAATTGGCTGTTGATCGTGCTGATCACGATGATCGCCTGCGTCGGCTTTGCCATGCTGTATTCCGCCGCCAATGGTAATATTGACCCCTGGGCGTCACGCCAGATGTACCGCTATGGCGCCGGGCTGGGCCTGATGCTGTTAATCGCGTTGATCGATATTCGGGCCTGGTTGCGCCACGCATATTTGATCTATGGCGCTGCATTGTTGTTACTGGTGGCAGTCGAAGTGATGGGTGTTGTCGGCATGGGCGCACGGCGTTGGGTTGACCTGGGCGTGATCCAGCTACAACCATCCGAGGTGATGAAAATCGCCTTGGTTCTGGCCCTCGCGCGTTTTTATCACGGCATGCCGATGGAGGAAATTGGCCGGATCCGCTGGTTATTGGTGCCTGCGGCGTTGATCCTTGTCCCCGTCGCCCTGGTGATGCGCCAGCCTGATCTGGGCACAGCAATCTTGTTGATGGCCACGGCAACGGCAATCCTGCTACTCGCCGGCGTCAGGCTGTGGAAATTTGCGGTCGCCTTGGGCGCCGTACTATTGGCCATACCGTTGGCCTGGCGTTTCATGCTGCACGGCTATCAAAAGGACCGGGTGCTCACCTATCTGAATCCGGAGCGTGATCCCTTAGGCGCCGGCTATCATATTATGCAGTCAAAAATCGCCCTGGGGTCAGGCGGGGTGTTTGGTAAGGGTTTCATGCAGGGCACGCAAAGCCATTTGGCTTTTTTGCCGGAGCGTCAGACGGATTTTATTTTTACCATGTTGGCAGAAGAGTTCGGCCTTGTGGGCTGCATTGGTCTTCTGAGCCTGTATATCCTGGTCATCGCCTATGGCTATGCCATTGCCATCCGCTCCCGCAGTCAATTCGGACGGCTGTTGGCGACGGGGGTGATCACCACCTTCTTTTTGTATCTGTTCATCAACATGGCCATGGTCATGGGGTTAATCCCCGTCGTTGGCGTGCCCCTACCCCTTGTGTCCTATGGCGGCACGTCGATGATTTCTTTGTTGATCGGTTTTGGCCTGTTGCTAAGCGTCTATGTGCATCGGGATGTGGTGATCCCCCGGCGACCCAGTTAACGGCCCAGTTAGGCCCTATTATCTTAGGCGCGACCACCCAGCGGCAGAGCTGTGGTGTATTTGATCTGTTGCATGGAGAAACTGGACGAAACATCGTTCAGGCCGTCAATTTCGATCAAGCGTTTGTAGAATTCATCATAGGCCGGCATGTCGGCCACCAGAACCCGCAGCAAATAATCCCAATTTCCCGCCAGACGATTGACCTCCAACACCTCGTCCATTGCCATGATGGCGGAGGTGAATTGATCAAGCCAATCCGTGCCATGACGGGCAATGCGCAGATGTACGAAGACCGTCAGGCCCAAATCCAATTGCGCGGCATCCAACAACGCCACCCTGGCCCGGATAATACCGCTCGCCTCCATCTTCTGAATGCGCCGCCAGCAGGGCGTTGGTGATAGACCGACCCGTTCTGCGACCGCCGCAACGGCAAGGGAGGCATCTTCCTGCAAGACCTGCAGTATCTGTAAATCGAAGCTATCCAAGGTAATTTACCTATTGTTAATCAAAATTAGAAACATAATTCGAATATCATTTGGAATTTTAGCATATTTTTGCGTATTTTTCATAATTTTTCACAATATTTGCAAGATAATTCCTCACCCGGCGGGCCATACTGGGCAAATCATACGGTATGAATTTCGGGAGACATCACAAATGGCGCGCATCTCTTTTACGGAACATCCGGCTTCGGTCGATGAGACCTATGGTGAGCATTTCATGGTCGCCTCAAGCTTTGGCGTAACAATGATCGTTGCCGGCTTTGCCTGTCTGATGCACGGCATATTCCCGTTTTTGTGCAACAGCACAGGGTCAAATGCGGTAACCACATTGCATAAACGCATGGTCACCCACCGGGTCGGCGGCGAAGCCCCATTGCCGGGTGCCGATCTGGCGCTGGATGGCGCGTTGGAGCGTTAGCCTTTCGCCAAACCGTTAACTGGTTTCGGCCAAAAAATTCCGAATTTCGTCAACGAATACCGGCCAAGCAGGTTCATCTTCCAGGATCAGGTGATTGTCGCCTTCCAAGGCAACAAACCGGGCACCAGGGATCATGGCTGCCATACGCCGGCCCTCATTAAACGGTACAACACCATCATTTTTGCAATGCAGGACCAGGGTCGGAATATCGATCTGGGCCAGCAGTTCCGTCACATCGACATTGTCATTGGCTTGGCGCAGTCGCACGGCATTCTCCGGCGACACAGAAATGCGTTGCATCTCGTTAAACCAGTCCCATTGCTCCGCCGTACCACCGGGCACAAACGAGGACGTAAACATTTGCCGGAAAGCCGGATTGTCCTGGCCCCAACCGGTTTGTATCAAAGTACGCATGGCAATGGCTTGATCTTTTGACGTACTGGAGCCACGCTTCTCGCCACCACGGGCAAAACCGCCATAAAGGATCAGATGGCTGACCCGGCCGGGATTTCGGATGGCATAGGCGATCGAGATGGGGCACCCCTGAGAGACGCCCAGTAATGGAAAGCGATCCAGTTTCGCCGCATCAACAACCGTGGCCAGATCGCCGACGAACGCATCGAACGAAATTTCTTCGACATCCCAATCGGAGAGGCCATTCGCCCTTTGATCAAAGCGGACGAGGGTATGCTCCCGGCTCAACTCTTCCAAAGTATGACGCCAAATAGGGCTTTTCCAATCATACTCCAGGTGGCTCATCCAATGGGGCGCCCTGACCAAGGACGGTCCGGAGCCGGTCGTGGCATAAGCGATACCGACGCCATCGGGTGCCGTGCAAAAATGAATGATCTGGTCCAGGGGCACGGTTGGCGCGGCGGCACCCTCAACCTTGCCATCCCATTTCCAGCAACTTACCGGGCGCTCAATATTCTTGAGCTGCTGTTCGCCTATGTCCGTGAATTCAACGCCGACCCGGCCAACGACCTGGGCATGAACGCTATCGGATACAAGCAGACCACCCGCCGGTGCCTGACCCTCCAGCCGGGCCGCGATATTGACTCCATCGCCAAATATATCGCCGTCCTCGATCACGATATCGCCCAAATTGACGCCAATTCGAAATTCAATCACATGGTCCGCGTCATCGTTGCGTTCCGCCATGCGCCTTTGAAAAGCGATGGCGCAGGACACCGCATCAACCACCGAGGCGAATTCGGCCAATGCCCCATCGCCCATCATCTTGGCAATCCGGCCATTATGTTCTGCAATAGCCGGATTAAAATGTTCGCTCCAAATATCGCGCAGGGCCGCCAGGGTTCCGGCCTCATCCACGCCCATCATCTTGCTATAGCCGACGACATCAGCTGCCAGCACCGCCGCCAATCGCCGCGTGACATCCGCGCCCGCCATGTAACTCTCCCTGTATTATTCTGTCGACCACCATATCCTAGCAACATGCGGGCCACTAGAGGACATCGGGGCGTGCGACGCGCTAGAGGCGGTGCTTTATGCAATCACAAATCAGGGCGCAATGGCTGATCAAAAGGTTGGAATATTTGTGCCCAGATCATGATATTTCCGCGCCGAATGGGATCATTGCCTGATAGTGTGCCGCCATGACCATTGCCTCCCCCGGGGTCACGACGGTACCGGCCTCCCACCGGTTTATCATTCTGGCCACCGTTTCATCCGCGACAATGCTGTACGCCATGGCGATTACCATCGCCAATGTTGTGCTGCCGCAAATGCGTGGCGCCCTTTCGGCCACGCCGGACCAGGTCGCATGGGTTATTACCTTTAATTTGGTGGCGACGGCGGTGATGACGCCGGTTTCAGGCTGGTTGTCCAACCGCTTTGGCCGGCGCAACGTCTTGTTGGTGGGGTGTGCCGGTTTTACGGTCGCCTCTGTCCTGTGCGGCTTGGCGGACAGTTTGGGGGCTTTGGTTTTCTATCGCGTCCTGCAAGGTGCCTTTGGTGCCCCCCTGGTGCCGGTTTCACAAACCATAATTCTGGATACCTTCCCCAAGGAACAACACAGCATGGCCACGGCCCTTTGGGGCGTGGGTGTCGTGATGGGGCCGATCATCGGCCCAACCTTTGGCGGTTTCATCGCGGAAGAATATAGCTGGCGCTGGGTCTTTTTCATGATCGTGCCGTTTGGCATCATGACCTTTGTCGCCATTTCCATGTTTATCCAAAAACGCCCCGTGCGGCCGCCAAGCCCGCCTTTGGATTGGCTGGGATTTTTCGCCCTGGCGGCGGCGCTGGCATCCTTTCAGTTCATGTTTGACCGGGGACAGCGGAATTCCTGGTTCGACTCGCCGGAGACCATTATCGAGTGCACGGTCGGTTTTTTGGCCCTGTATATCTTTCTGGTGCATATCAGCACGGCGCAACGGCCCTTTATCAATCCACGGCTGTTTCTAAACCGAAACTATAGTCTGGGACTGTTTCTAGCCTTCCTGTTCGGCATGTTGAATTTCGTACCCCTGGTGTTGATGCCGTCCATGTTGCAGGACCTGCGCGGTTATCCGGATTCCACCATCGGCATCCTGTTGGCGATCAGGGGGGCGGGAAATTTGCTATCGTTCCTGTTGGTCATCCGCCTGGCCCAATGGAATGCCAAACTCACTTTGGGTTTTGGTTTTATGTGTCAGGCGGTCTCGGGCTATGCCATTTCACAGTTCGACATCAACATGACCTACTTCGATGTGGCCTGGACCGGTGCCTTGCAGGGCCTGGGCATTGGTATGTCCTGGGTGCCCCTGACCCTGATTATGTTTTCCACAGTGAAGGCGGAGTTTCTGGACGATGCCTCGGCGATTTTTCACATGCTGCGAAATTTCGCATCGTCGCTGTTTATTTCGATCTGCGTCGCCGTTGTGATCCGCTCCATCTACATCAACAGCGCAGAGCTGAGTGAGCCGTTGTCGGAATTTTCAAAGATGATGTCCTGGCCCTGGGTGACCGGCGCTATGGACCTGAACACAGTCGAGGGCCTCACCGCCGCCTCTGCCGAGGTAAGGCGCCAGGCGGCAATGATCGGTTACATCAATGCCTTCCGCCTTTATGCGATCCTCGCCATCCTGCCCCTGCCGTTGATTTTTCTGGCCCGCATGCCAAAGAATAATACCTAGAAAGAACAGCCCCATGACCAAAGCGACGGACATTACAGTCTATACCGCCCGCACGGTACGCACGATGGAGCCGGCCCTACCGCTGGCCACGGCAGTGGCTGTACGAGACGGCCAGATCATCGAAGTCGGCAGCCTGGAAACCATGCAGCCGTGGTTGGACGCCCACCCCCACCATATTTATGACCGGTTTAAGGATCACGTCATCATGCCAGGCTTCATCGATCCCCACCTCCACCCCTCTATGGCGGCATTGTTGTTGCCCATGCATTTCACCACGGCCCTGGAATGGCATCTGCCCTGGCAGGATGTTCCAAGCACACGCGGACACAATGAATTCCTCGACCGCCTGAAAGAGATCGATCTGTCCATGGAGGACCCGGATGAGCCGCTATTCGCCTGGGGCCATCATCCGATATGGCATGACGAAGTCTATCGCTCCACCCTGAACGGTATCTCCACCACCCGTCCCATCATTGTCTGGCATCGAGGCTTTCACACATTGGTTGTCAATGATGCAACAGTGGAATGGATGGGCATGGATGAGGCGGAGGGGGAGCGCCACCCCCAGGTCAACATGGCGGAGGGACGCTTTTTCGAAACCGGGCTGTCCCTGGCCTTTCGCTATTTCAACGCTTACACCCTGGCACCAAAGCGCTTTGCCGAGGGGTTGGAGCGGTTGCGTCAGGTGGTGCATTTTGGCGGCCATACGACAATCGGCGATATGGCAGCGGGTATGTTCGACCTGGAAATGGAGTGGCCCGCCCTGGTCAAAGCGTTGGAGCGTGATGACACGCCGTTCAGGGTTCAGATGATCCCACCGGGCACACCCTTTTCGGGCGGTTCGAAAGAAGGCGTAGATCTGGTCGCCCGCGCGGTGGGCCTGCGGGAACGCAATACCCATCGTTTGCAGTTCTATGATCATGTGAAGCTGTTTGCCGACGGCGGTTTTTATGCCGGCTTGATGCAGCTGGGCCCCCCCGGTGCCATTGAAGAACACCACGGGGAGTGGATGACACCGCCCGAAACATTTGAGGCGGTGGCGCGAGCGTTCTGGAATGAAGGTTTCAAAATCCATGTCCATTGTTCCGGCGATCTGGGCATGGAGCTGGCCCTGGATACGTTGGAAAAACTGCAGTGGGAGCGGCCACGATTCGATCACCGTTTCACCATCGAACATTTTGGCGTTTCCACGCCGGAGCAAGTGCGCCGCATCGCGACTTTGGGGGCCTGCGCCTCGGTCAATATCTATTACGTGCACGAACTCGGCGATGCCTATTGGAAGAACAAGCTGGGCCACGAGCGGGCCTCGCAAATGTCCCGTCTAGGCACCTTGGCGCGCCATAATGTGCCCACCGCCCTGCATACGGATTTCACCATGGCGCCTGCATTGCCCCTGAACAGCGCCTGGGTTGCGGTCAATCGGATCAGCGAGGCGGGCCATGTTATGGGGCCTGAAGAGTGCCTGACCCTGGATCAGGCCATGCGTGCCATCACAATTGATGCAGCCTATATCCTGGGACTGGAGAATGAGATCGGCACGATCCGGGCCGGCAAAAAGGCCGACTTCACAATTCTGGAACAAGACCCCTATGAAGTGGGGGGCGAGAATTTGCGGGAGATCCCCATCTGGGGCACGGTGTTTGAAGGACGCCCCTTTCCCATCAAACGCAAAAAATGACCGCCATGAATGACCTGGGACTGATGATACCGGTCACGGTCATAGGCGGCTATTTGGGTGCCGGGAAAACCACCCTGATCAATAGCCTCCTGGCAGGAGACCATGGCCGCCGTCTGGCGGTACTCGTCAATGATTTTGGTGAGATCAATATTGATGCCGGCCTGATCACTGCCCACGACGGCGACACGATCAGTCTGTCCAACGGCTGTGTCTGTTGCACCATCGCGGATGCCTTGGGTACTGCCCTGGACAAGGTTCTTGGCCTGACACCACCGCCCGATCATATCGTGATAGAGGCCAGCGGCGTGGCCAATCCGGCCAAGATTGCCATGTACGGTCAGGGCTGGCCGGGCCTGCGCCTGGATGGGATCATCACCGTGGTGGATGGGGATAGCGTACAAGCACGCTCCACGGATAAATTCGTGGGCACCACCGTTATGCAGCAATTGGCGGCCGCTGAATTATTAATCCTGAACAAAGTGGATTTACTGTCTGATCAACAACGTGATGATACGCGGCAATGGCTGGAACAAAACGCGCCCCAGGCCCGTATCATCGAAACCTCAAAGGGGCGACTACCGACGGAGGTTCTGTTGGGTCAGCATTCGAACGGCAAACCGATAGCGGATGGAACCGCGCAGCATGGCAACTTCGAAGCTTTTACATTCCGCGCCGAACGCCCCCTAGACCGGGCACGTCTGTTGGCTTTGATCGCAGCCTGGCCAGCGGGCGTCCTGCGCGCCAAGGGTTTGGTCTTTCTGGGGGACGACCCAGACCAACGCTATATCCTGCAACTGGTCGGCAAGCGGATTACCTTGGATCGGGACGCGACCGGGGACATGACTTGGACGACTTCACCACCCAAATCTCAAATTGTTGTGATCGGTGCGGGGCTGGACATGGCGCCTGATTGGTTGGAAACATCCCTTGCAACGGCCTGCTTGTGATCTGGCCGGTTTACATTATGTAGACACCAGCACGCACCACGACCACAACAACAAACACGGAGGCATATAATGTCACTCAGAATTAACGACGAGGCACCAAATTTCACCGCCGAAACCACGGATGGGTCCATCACTTTTCATGATTGGATTGGCGAGGGCTGGGCCATGTTGTTTTCCCACCCGAAAGATTTCACCCCTGTCTGCACCACGGAATTGGGTTACATGGCGGGCCTGAAGCCGGAATTTGATCGGCGCAATTGCAAGATCATCGGCCTGTCCGTCGATCCCGTAGACAATCACGCGGCCTGGGCCGAAGACATCAAGGATGTATCTGGCCATGCGGTGACCTATCCCATGATCGGCGATACGGATCTGGCGGTGGCAAAGCTGTATGAGATGCTACCCGCTGATGAAGCCGGTTCATCTGACGGCCGCACGGCGGTGAACAACGCCACCGTGCGCACAGTCTTTCTGATCGGCCCGGACAAAAAGATTAAGCTGTCCCTGACCTATCCCATGAGCACGGGGCGTAATTTTGATGAAGTATTACGCGTCCTGGATTCCTGTCAGCTGACCGCCAATCACAAGGTCGCAACGCCTGTGAATTGGGCCAAGGGTGACGATGTCATCATCGTGCCGGCAATTTCGGACGAAGATGCAAAAGCCAAATATCCCGACGGCTGGAAAGCGCCGAAGCCATACCTGCGCTTCGTCCCGGATCCCAGCTAGGTCTTTATCGCTCACGCTGGCGCGCAAAAAGCGCTCCGCTACGCGAGTGCGGCGCATGAGTGCCGGGCCGCCGTCGCGGCCTTGATAGCGTAAATAGATTTCGGGCCCGCCGCTTTATTGCGCCGGGCCCGATTGCTTTTGCGACAGAGCAAATTAGTTCTACATACGATTTTCCCGGCGGATGGTTGTGCGTTCTTTCTCAGCTTCTAAATAAAACAGTTCCGTCTCGCCGAAACCTTTAATGGGATAGGTGCCGCGCTCTTCCATAACAAAATCATCGCGGAGCAGATTATGGGTCTCTGCCGAAACAGTGATCCGCATGGATTCTGACATGCATTCCATACGTGCTGCCAGGTTCACGCCGGGGCCAAAAATGTCATAGACATATTTTTGAATACCGACGATGGAGCCGATAACAGGGCCCGTCGCGATACCAATGCGGCAGTTCCAAGTCCGGGTATGGGCGGCATTGCGCCGGTCCAGATAGCGACGCAGCCGCAAGGCAACGCGGGCCATATCGGCGGCATGGTCTGGCGCAGATTCGGGCAAACCCGCAACACACATATAACCATCGCCCATGGTCTTGATCCGCTCACAGCCAAACATTTCAACAATCCGGTCGAAGGCCGAGAAGATGTCGTTCAATTCGGCAACCAGTTCCCCAGGCTCCCGGCTGATAGCCATTTCCGTGAAGTCGACGAAATCCAACAACAAAATCGTGGCGTTATCATAACGTTGCGGCGTTACGGTGCCATATTCTTTCATTTCTTCGTAGACGGATCGCGGCATGATGTTCAGCAGCAGGCGTTCCACCCGGTCCTTTTCCTTTTGCAGTTCCCGCGTATTGCGTTCGGAAACTTCCGAATAGGATTCCAACATGAACTCCGCCCGTTTCTGCGCTGTCATATCCCGGCATTCAACCACGGCGTATTCTTCGCCACCCTCAAAGGCACGCATGGTGATCTCTAAGAAGGTGGAGCGCGCGCCTTCGCGCACTTCGAAATCCTGACGGTAGGAACGGTTGCTCTTAATGCGATCCCGGGCCCGGTCGGCGCGAAAGTTACTTAACCGGCTATCCAACGGGCCATCCGCGTCACCATTCGGTGGGCACCATTGAAAGAAGCGGCCATTCTCAAAGACAATGCGCCAGTCAGACACGGAAACCACGGCAACGCCTGTTTCCAGATCTCGCAACAGATCGCCGAGCCTTTCTTCAGGAAAGGCGTCAGGTACCCTGCGCCCCCACCGCCCCGGTGATCTGGGCAAAGTCATCGCCCTGCACGGCAGTCTGTACCCTGAAATGTTCGGCTGGGATCATACGTTTGAGGCATTGGTCGCGACCATTGCAGCTGATTTCATCACCAATTTTGATCCCGATTGGGACTGTAGCTGGATTGCAGAAGTCGATGGCGTCTTTGCCGGTTCCGCCTTTGTCGTGAAGGTGGACGCAAAGGTGTCCAAGTTGCGGCTGATAATCCTGGATCAAAATGCCCAGGGCCTAGGCATCGGCCGGGCCTTGTTGAACGCCTGCATCCATTTCGCACAATCCAAGGGTTATAAGAAAATGACCCTGTGGACCAACGATGTACAAAAAGCCGCCCGCGCCCTGTATGCTACCGGTGGCTTCACCTTGGTGCATGAGGAACCGGGACATGATTTCGGCGTCGACCTGGTGGCGGAAACCTGGGAACGGCCCCTGTGAGCGGAGCAAAAGGTTGAGCCGGGAAGGCCTAAGTCGGGAAAATGGGCTGGCAATTATTGCCGGGATCGTCATGGGCGTTCTGGTCGGCGCGGCGATTGTCGTCACCCGCTATGTCATCGGGCAAAGCGATCCGGCCTCCCTTGCGTTGCTACGCTATTCATTCGGTTCTTTGGGTTTGGTTTTACCGGTCCTGTTGATCCGCCGTGTCACCTTTGCGCGCCGGGACCTGCTACCGATAGCGTTATTGGGGATCGGGCAGTTCGGCATATTGATCGCCCTGCTGAATTATGGCCTGCAGTTCATCGGCTCCGGCCTCGGCGCCCTGTTGTTTGCCACTTTTCCCGTAATGACCATGGTCCTGGCCGCCGCCCTGCGCCTGGAAGCGTTGACCCTTCCGAAGTTTGCCGGCGTTCTACTGACCGTCGCCGGTGTTGGCCTGGCAGTATCCGACGACACCGTATTGCCGGACTTCAGTCAGGATAACATTTTCGGCGTCGTCGCCATTTTGGCCTCGGCCCTGGCCGGGGCGGTCTGCTCCGTGTTCTATCGACCCTATCTGCAAAAATATCCCCCCCTACAAGTCAGCCTGTTTGCCATGTTCGCATCCGTCGCCTTTCTGATCGTTCCCGCCGCCCATGAAGGGTTTTTCGCGACCCTGCCCAGTTTCACACCTGGGGGTTGGGCTGCCGTTCTATTCCTTGGGTTCTGTTCCAGCCTGGGCTATTACGCCTGGCTGTTCGCCTTGAAGCACGCAACGCCAACCCGTGTCGCCATGTTCCTGGCCTTAGGCCCCATTACCGCCGCCGCCCTTGGTGCGATACTGTTGGATGAACCACTGACAATGCTTTTTCTGGGCGGACTGGCCGCCGTGATCACAGGATTGTGGGTCGCGCACATTCCTTATGGGACTGGGCGGGCCTAAATCGACCTGCTAGACTCCTCCGCTATCGTAGTGGGAGAATTTGCTGTGGACCGACGCGTCGCCTTAATCACTGATACCAGCCTGCACCTAGGGCCCGACCTTGCCCGCATTTTGGCAAAACGGAACCATGATCTGGTTCTGGGCAACCCCCTGCCGGGTTTGGTGGAGGAAGTGGAGGCATTGGGCGCATCTGTCGTAGCGCTCGACGGTATGGAAGATCTGGGCGACGGCAACAACATCGCCCGGTTGATCGATGCGGGACTGCAGCGTTTTCCCCGCCTGGATGCAGCCTGTGTCCGCACCGGCGTCATCATCGGCGGGGCCTTTCGGGAAGCCACTCTGGATCAATTGCATACCTTGCAGCGGGCCAATCAAGAGGCTGTATTCCATACTCTACAAGCTTTGCTGGGCGTCATGGTGCCCACAGGCCAGGGCCAGATCCTGATCATAACCTCGGCCACCGGCAAGCGGCTGATGCCGAATACTTCATTGTATAGCGCGACACGCGCCGGTGCGAACATGATGGTTAAGGCGGCAGCTATGGAAGTGGCCGACCAAGGTGTCTGCGTAAATGCATTGGGCACAGCCTTTCTGGACTATCCCGGATTTATCAAAGTCACCGGCTCTGATGACCCGAAAGTACGCAAAAAGGTAGAGGGCATGGTGCCCATGAAACGTTTTGGCCAACCGGCTGAAATTGCCCATTTCGCAGCCAGCCTTTTGGATGGCGGTAACCAATTTCAAACCGGTCAGTTCTTTTCCATGAGCGGCGGGTGGAGCGATTAACAACAACGATTAACAAAAGAAAAAGGGGACGATTATGGTCGAAAAACCAAAGGCGGGGGCCATGGGTGGACAGGTTGAATATTGGAACACCGCCGCAGGGAGCATATGGGTCGACAACCAGGAAAGGTTGGACCACCAATTTGGCCCGTTAACCGACCGCCTGTTTACACATGCGAACATCCGAAGTGGGGAACGCGTGATCGATGTTGGTTGCGGTACAGGTGCTACTGTTTTGCGTTCGGCGGAAACGGTCGGGTCGGGGGGCAGAGTGTTGGGGCTTGATATCTCCAATCCCATGCTGGACCTGGCCCGTTCGCGGGCGCAAGCACACGAAAAGAATGGCGGCGGCATGGCGCATCTGGAGTTGAAAATCGCTGACGCCCAAATCGAAAGCTTTGATGCCGGCAGCTATGATTTGATCATGTCGCGTTTTGGCGTGATGTTTTTTGGAGATCCGGTTGCGGCTTTCGCCAACCTGTCGGGCGCATTGCGTTCCGGTGGTCGCCTCTGTTTTGTCTGTTGGGGACCCTTGGCGAATAATCCGTGGTTTAATATTCCCCGTACGGCAGCGATCCAGTATCTGGGCGCGCCCGCACCCACCGCGCCGCGCGCAGCGGGGCCCATGGCCTTTGCTGAAACCGACTATATCACGGAAATCCTTACCAACGCCGGGTATTCGGATATTCGGGTTGAGACTGAAACCTGTGACATGGTGGGTGCCGCCACCGCCCAAGAGACCGCTCATATCTCCATCAATACAGGACCAGCCTATCGGATCATAAAATCCAATGACGCGTCTGCAGAAATTATCGCCTCTATTGAGGCTGATATTGCGGCGGGGTTCGCCCCCTATCTTCAGTCTGATGCCGTGAAGGTCCCGGCGGAGCTGCATTTCATTCACGCTAAAAAGGCCTGAACATGGCCGATGTTCATTTCCAAAGCATACGGGACATCGGCAAATTATTGCGCCAAGGCGACCTGGGTGTGGTGGAACTGACCCAGATCATGCTGGACCGCATCGACCGTCTGGACGGTGCTTTGAACAGCTATATCACCGTGACCAAGGACCTGGCCCTGAAACAGGCCGCGGTGGCGGAGGGGGAATTGCGCAGCGGCCAGGATCGTGGCCCCTTGCATGGTATTCCCATCGCCCTGAAAGACTTGATCCAGACCAAGGACATTCGCACCACCTTTGCCTCCCGCGCCTATAGCGACCATATCCCCACCCACGATGCCGCAGCCACCAAGGCCTTGGCGCAGGCGGGCGCGGTGCTATTGGGTAAGACAAATCTGTCCGAGGGGGCGGCGGATAGCTCGTCACAATCTTCTGCTTTTGGTGGCCCCTGCAATCCCTGGAATACCGATTATATTACGGGCGGTTCATCGGGCGGGTCCGGCGCTGCCGTCGCCGCCGGGTTAGCCTTTGCCGCCCTGGGCAGCGATACGGGCATGTCGATCCGCTATCCATCCGCCCTGTGTGGCATCGTTGGATTAAAGCCAACCTTCGGCAGGGTCTCCAAACAAGGGGCGATGACGTTATCGGATTCCCTGGATCACCTCGGGCCCATGACCCGGTCCGTTGAAGATGCGGCCCTGGTTCTACAAGTTCTGGCAGGATACGATCCGGATGATCCCTGCAGCGTGGATGTGCCTGTGCCCGATTATATCGCCACCATGTCACAGACGCCTGTTCGAGGTACCCGCTTGGCCATTCCACGCCACGATTTGTTCACCGACACGGACCCTGAATGGGTCGCCGCAACCGAAAAGGCCATTGCTGCCCTGCAAGGCCTGGGCGCGGTGGTGGAGGAAATCCGCCTGCCCGATCTGGATGGCCTGTTGAGCCTTGGCAACCGTATCGTGGTGACGGAAGCCGCAGCCTATCACCGGGAACGATTTGCCCAAGCGCCGGAAGCATTTGGCCCCGAACTGACCCAGGTTATCGGCAGGGGCGAAAGTTACAGCGCCACCGACTATATTCTGGCGCAGCAAAGCCGCCGGGCCATGAAGGCGAAATATCTAAAAGCCTTCGAAGGCTTTGATGCCATGGTGCTGCCGACTTCAACCCTGGCTGCATGCCCTATTGCCGAGGACGCCTATCCCCTGGTACGGCCCCGGTCCCGCAACACCCTGCCCTTCAACACCCTGGGGTGGCCGGCCATATCCGTGCCTTGCGGCCTGGCCCGGAATGGTATGCCCATAGGCTTACAAATCGTCGGCCAGCCGTTCGCCGAAGGCACCGTTCTTGCTCTCGCACAGGCTTACGATCAAGCAACCAACTGGCCCCGTCACGCGCCCATTTAAACGCCGGCGTATTTCTCCACCACGTCACGCCATCCTAGGACTTCTTCCGGTGTGCCCAGGCGCGTCTGCAAACCGGCCATGGGGGTGACCGGGACCAACAGGCGTTGAATGCCGGCTGCGGCCATAGCCGGGATATCATCCAGATTGTCGGGCAGGGATGTCGTTATCTCAATCGCATCGGGATCACGGCCGTGTTCGATGGCGCTTTTCCTGACGATGGCGATCAATTCCGCCGGTGCGCCACGGGCCGGAAAAAAGCCATCACCCAAACGACCGGCCCGTCGGGCGGCAGCTTTCGAATGGCCGCCGATGATGATGGGCACAGTCCCGTTGACCGGTTGCGGGCGGCAGTAAATATTTTCAAAGCTGGCGAAATCGCCTTTATAAGTGGCCTTTTCCTGAGACCACAGGGCGCGCATGGCCCCTACATAATCGTCCGTCCTGGCGCCGCGATCATCAAAGGGCGCGCCGATGGCGTCGAATTCTTCCCGCATCCAGCCAACGCCAATACCCAACAACACCCGCCCAGCCGACATGTAATCCAGCGTGGCAATCTGCTTGCCCGTGATCACCGGGTTATGTTGCGGCAGGATCAGGATGCCCGTGGCCAGGTTGATACGCGTGGTCGCGGCTGCCACATAGGCCATCCAGATCAACGGATCGGGCAGGGGGATATCGTCCTTGCCGCCCGCCATCTTGCCATCGTCGGAGTATGGATAGGCGGACTGATACCCCTCGGGCACGATTGTGTGCTCCACCGTCCAAGCGGACTCGAAACCGGCCTCCTCGCCGGCCTGTACCAATTCCACTGCCTTTGTGGGGTCCACGTAGCGGCCCGTGTTGCAATAACGCAATCCAAATTTCATGGCGTATCTCTCCCAGTCATATCTTTAGAGGTTAAAAAAACTCGACGCGGACATCCACAACAGACGCGCGCCAAAAATTGTCAGCAAGATCGTCAACGCCATGCGGAAACGATCATCACCCATGCCGTGAAGCACCCGCCGTCCGACCAGGGTACCCAAAACCCCCGTTGCGATCATACCGGCGATCAAGGGCAAATACGGTGCGTAATTAAATCCCAATATCCCAAACACCGCGATCTTCAAGCCATGCTGAAACACCATGCAACCCGCTTGTGTGCCCACGTGGGCCATACGATCCAGTTTCAGGCTTTTCAAGATGGCGGCGACCAAAGGTCCGGTGCCACCAATGAACATGGTCAAAAAACCGGACGCACCACCCCCCAGCCACAACGTGGCCCGCCCGAACCCGACTGAGGCCTTGCCCCACGCGGACCACAGAACGAATGACCCCACGGCCAGAAACAACAACCAATCCGGCAAGCGCACGGCGATCATACCGCCGATAGCAGCGCCGATAGCACCACCGATTGTGATGGGTAGCAATGCAGGCCAATGAATGTAGCGGGCCATGACAGTGGCGCGGCTGATGTTGGAACCGATCTGGATCATGCCATGCACCGGGATCAGGGCCACGGCCGGCACAATGGTCGCCATCACCGCCAACAGCACCATGCCGCCGCCCAAACCAAATGCGGCGGAAATGAACGATGTCACCGCGCTGAGACCCAGCAATAACAAGGCCACCCAGGGCGCGATTTCAGCCGGCAGCAGACCCGTTAGTTCGTTAAACCATTCCATCAGGTTTCAACGACCGCCCTAAACCACATCATTCCGGATCATTCAGCATCATCCAGGCGGTAAATCCGGTTGGCGGTATCGTGGTACAGCGCGGCTTTTTCACCGGCTGTATAATCCGCCGTCAGATGCTTAAAGCTGTTCCACAAAATGTTGTAGCTGCAGGAGCACATATCCACGGGGAAATTCGACTCGAACATACAACGTTCAACCCCGAACTGTTCAATGGCATGGTCGTAATAGGGCCGGGTTGCCTGCATTAATTCTTTCGACCCAGGCGGTTGGTCACGTTCGTGCCAGCCGAAGCCGTTCAGTTCCATATTGATGCCGCCCAGCTTAGCCACCACGTTTTGGCAGCGGGCCAGCTCTGTCACGTCCGTCTGCCATTGAGCGAAATCATCGTTGCGTTTGCCCGCATAAGGCCCAATGCCAAGGGGGCCGCCGAAATGATCCAGGATGATTGTGGTATCAGGAAAGGCCTGGGCCAGCTCCGTCAGCTCCCTAATCTGGGTGTGATAGCACCAACCTTCAAAGCTCATATTATGGCGGGCCAAATGGGCGAACCCCTGGCGGAAGTTTTCCTTTTGGTACAAATGCTGGGGCGGCTCACAGCGGGCATTGGGTACATCGGGTGATGGGTCCCAGGTGCAGGAATGGCGGATACCGCGAAAACGCCCGCCGCCTGCTTTGACGTGCGCGGCCAGAACGTCATCCACAGCATCGCCCAGGCACAGGTCCGCATGGCCCACGATGCCGGCGGCAACACGTGGCGTGCCGTAGTCACCGCAGGCACTCATCGCGGCAATGCCGTTGACGAATTCCGTTTCGCCGATCACACGCATGGGCACGGGGCCATCTGCCTTGACCATAGAACCGCATTCGATGAATACGGTGGAGACGATGTTGTGGCCGCAATTCAGATCTTCCAGAATTTCGTCCAGCAAATAGCGGTGGGCTACCCGCTCGTGTTTAAACTCCCATAGATGGTGGTGGGGGTCACAGATCGGCAGATCCGGTTCCAAGGTATCTTCCACCACCTGCGCCAGCCATTCGGCATTTGTTGATTTCGTCGCCATCTCGATCTCTCCTCCCAAAGTGTAATCAAGCCCGTCAATGTTTGGCTGTATGTTTGGTGGATTGAGCTGCGAGGTCAAGACTTTTGGCAACGGTACTATGTGAAAGCATGATAGGTTGAAATAAATTGATCCAAATGGAAGCCTTATGTCAAACGAGCCGCAAACAGATGCCAACAGCGATGCCCTGATCGATGCGATCAGCGATCTTCTGTCCCCATTGCTCAATGGGATGGAGGCGCTTAGCTATGTTGCGCGGCATTTGCACCCACCGAAGCTGGCCGAACTTGTCGCCAGCGTACGGGAAGTTGATCCACCCCTGCGCCAGGGCCTGGAAGCGTTTCGCGCCCAGACCTGGCCGGAGCATCTGCAAGGTTTTGCCGATCGGATGATCGCAGCCGCCGAAGCGGTCTGCCTCGGCTTCGATGGCTTGCGGGAAGCAGCGTCTGTCCGCGACGGTACTTTTCAGGCCTATCGGGGTATCCGGCAAAACGCCAAGGCCTTTGCAGCACTTTATCCTATTGCAACCATGTTACCGCCCATCAGCCGTTTCTTTCTGGATGATGCCGGCCAGTTGGACGAGGCGTTGGTTGAGAAACTGGCCATGGTTGATAGCGGTCGGGAAAATGTTGGTGTTATCCATATCCGAAACGAAAAAGGTGCTGACAGTCGCAGTGATGGGCCCCGCGGTGGGTTTTCCATGTATGTGCCGGAATATTATGACGAAACCATCGCCTATCCTCTGATCATGGCCTTGCACGGCGGCAGTGGCCATGGCCGTGATTTTCTGTGGTCCTGGTTGCGGGATGCCCGCAGCCGGGGCGCCATTGTCATCACGCCGACATCGTTGGAGGGCACCTGGTCCTTAATGGAGCCGGAGGCGGACAGCGAAAACATCGCGCGCATCCTTGCCTTCGCCCAAGAGCAATGGAACATTGACCCCGCCCGCCTGTTGCTGACGGGGATGAGCGACGGCGGCACCTTCAGCTATATTGCCGGCCTGCAAAGCACATCACCCTTTACCCACATAGCGCCCATATCAGCCTCGTTCCATCCCATGATGTTGGAGATGATGGACGCAGACCGGATCAGGGGTTTACCGATCTATCTGACACATGGGGCGCTGGATTGGATGTTCCCCGTTGATATCGCCCGCACGGCGCAACAGGCTTTGTCGGCAGCGGGTGCGGATTTGCAGTACCGGGAAATTGCTGATTTGTCCCACACCTATCCCAGCGATGAAAATTCACGCATCCTCAACTGGCTTCTCAACGAAGGATAGCATTTCCGGGCAATCTTGGTTATCATTTTGCCATAATCTAAAAACAGTTCATTGAGGGGAGAGAAAAAATGGCCGAAGCACAAAAGGGCGCATTTTTTTGCGGTGGGGTAGAGTTTGAGGTGGCGGGCGAACCCGCAGCGATGGGCTATTGCCATTGCGTTGATTGCTAAACCTGGGCCGCAGCACCGATCAATTCGTTGAGTCTGTTCCCCCTGGGCAGCGTCACCGTCACCAAGGGCGAAGACAATATTGGCAGTTTTACCAAGAACCCCAATTCGGATCGCAAATTCTGCAAGACCTGCGGCGGACACCTATTTACCGATCACCCGCCCATGGGCCTGGTCGATGTCTATGCCAACGTAATGCCCGGCTACAAACACGTGCCCGCCATACATGTGCATTATCAAAACAAGTCGGTTTCGGTGAACGACGGCCTGCCCAAGTTCAAGGATATGCCCGCAGAATTTGGCGGGTCCGGCGATACTTTACCTGATTAGATCATATTCCCATTATGGCGGCGACAGGCTAGAAGTGTAGCCGTGTCGATATCTTTATGTTTTTGGGAGCTGAAACGCCATGATCTATGAATTGCGGATTTACCATTGTGTGCCGGGCCGTTTGCCGGATTTGTTGAAACGGTTTGAGACGATCACCCTGCCGATCTGGGAACGCCACGGCATTCGCCAGGCGGGCTTTTGGACCACTTTGGTGGGCGAGTCTAATCAGGACCTGACCTATATGCTGGCCTGGGAATCTATGGCGGAGCGTGAGGAAAAGTTTGGCGCTTTTGCCAAGGACCCGGAGTGGCTGGAAAAGCGCGCCGGCACTGAAGCCAATGGCCAGATCGTCGCCTCTCTATCCAGCCAATTCCTGGCACCGACGGCATTCTCGTCCGTTAAATAAACAACTTCGACCCTGCAACACTCTGTTTGCGGCCCTCATAAAATAGGCCCGCAACAGGGTGGAGCCGGTCAAGCAAAAGCGAAGCCCATGGTGCGGGTGTGATAATGCAATCCGCCATCCTGGACGATCAGGAATAACGCCCGCTCATCACCTTCATTATGGTGCGAATGCACAGAACCGGGCGGCGTCACGGTGGTGACCCACGGGCCCCAGTCTTTGCGTTTGCCATCTATCATGGAAAAGCAATCCGGGCCATTGATCACCAACGCCACGGCAACGGAATTATGTTTATGTCCCGGCTGAACCGCACCCGGCTGCAGGGAATTCATGGCCAAGGTCAGGGTGGGTAGGATATTGCGCCGTTCCGCCTGTTGGTCGGACGAGAACAAAATCGCCATGCCTGCTGTACCGCCCTGATCCACATCGTAGATTTTTTGTAACTGGCGTTCGATCTCCGCAGCCGGATAGTGAACGCAGGGCGTAACCGCCTGATCTTCGGGTGGTGGCGCCAGACCTTCAAATGTCAGGCAAGGTTCGTTACCGGCAACCCACAGCACTGCACCGCCCGGACCAGCCGTCAGCTGGTGTTCCCCGCCCCCCGGCAATAGGAACACATCACCAGGCCCCCAGGCGAAATCTTCGTCGCCGCAAACAGTCCGGCCCTCACCCCGGATGACGTACCAAATAGAAGCCGTTGCTGCGAAAGCCGCTGTCAGTTTTTCGCCAGGCAAAATAGTGCCATAGCGCGCCAGGATCAGGGGCGCTGTGGCAGGGCCTTCGCAGTCCATCTCCACTGACAAATCACAGGCAATGAAACCCGTGACCGCGTTGGCGGACATTGCGGCGGCGGGCTCTTCCGAAAAAACATGGTCCGGCACGTCGCTGGCTTTTAAAGCAAAGGCGTTGGCGGAATTAAAGAACCGTGCCCGCCCGGCAGCCTCGCTCTGCGGCGCTTCAGGCATTTGCATGGGCATATCGGCCATAGTCAATTTGGAGGTCATTGGGTTTCCTAATTGCAGCGGGGTCCATGGACAGCTAACGACGGGATAAAGTCCAAGGCAAGTCATTTGACCATGGCCGGGAGGCAGGTCGATTTTGCTGTTTCGGTGAAATGGCCTATCCTTTCAGAGCATAATGAGAAACCACGACATCGAGACTAAATGGAAAGGCCATCCCCATGAGTCAGAAAGTTACCGAAAAAGTTATTTCCGCCGACTGTCATATTGATCTGATCTGGCTGCCGCCTGATCTGTTCACGGATAACGCCACAGCGGCCATGAAGGACCGCATGCCTTATGTCACGGATGGCCCGAAAGGCCCGATCTGGGTTTCCAAAAATGGTAGCCAGTTTGGCCTGCAAAACGGCATGGGATCGGCCGGGCGTGAATATGTCCCAGGCGTCATCCACCGCTCCGACCGGATGGCGGAACAAGGCCTGTTTGAAGACGGCAAGAACGGCATTCGCCGCCTGACCGAACCTGATTTGCGGATCAAGGATCAGGACCTGGACGGTGTCGTGGGTGAAGTGCTGTACGGTATTTTAGGTGGTGCAGCCCGCCTGAACGACCCGGATGCCGCCACTGTTATGATGCAGATCTACAACGACTGGCTGGCGGATTTTTGCGGTGCCCACCCTGATCGCCTGGCCGGCATCGCCTCCATCCCCGGTCATGATATCGACGCAGCGGTGGCGGAGATTGAGCGGGTGGCCAAACGCGGTGCTGTCAGCGGCATTGAAATCCCCTCTGTGCCCGACGGTAAGCCCTTGTATCACAAGCATTGGCACCCCGTATTTGCCGCCGCCGCAGCCTCTAAACTGCCCCTGCATTTTCACACCGGTGGTGCCAAGGCACCTGATTTCGAAGCAATGGAACCGTTGGAGGCACGCCAGGCCTTTGCCGTCTTTATCACCGCGTTTCAAATGAACATGTCTACTAAGTTGATGGAGGTGATTTTTGGCGGCGCGCTGGAAAACCACCCGGACCTGAAGGTCGTTATCGCCGAAAGCGGCATTGGCTGGATCCCCTATATCCTGGAACATATGGATTTGGAGTGGGAGGATCAGTTCAAGGACCTGACCCTAACCATGAAGCCATCGGAGTATTGGTACCGCCAATGTTACGCCACTTTCCAAAGTGACCCGGTGGGCATGCATTTGGTCGATCAACTGGGCGAAGACAATATTATGTGGGGTTCAGATTTTCCCCATCCCGACGGTATCTGGCCTGACAGTCACGAGTTTATTGAACGGGAAATGGGGCATTTGTCTGACACCGTCCGGCAAAAAACCACCTATGACAACGCAGCGAAACTGTATGGCTTTCCAAAGCGGTGAGCCAGGATTTGAGTATGGACCCAACGCCGTGGCACGAGACCACGACCCTGGCTGATCTACCTGGCCTGGCGGCTGCCCGTTGGGGTGACCGTCAGGTCTTGTCTTTCAAGGCGCACAGGGAAACCTTCAATGAGCAATCCGCACAGATTGAGCGGGTCGCCCGCGGCCTGATCGCAGCCGGCGTGACGCCTGGCGAACGGGTCGGTGTGTGGTTGAACAATTGTCCTGAATGGATCCACCTGCTGTTTGCCATCGCCCGCATCGGTGCCGTTCAGGTGCCTATCAACACCCGCTTCAGAACGGCGGATGCGGCCTATATCATTGGCCAGGCTGAATGCAGCACGTTGATCACCCATGACACCTCCGGCCCCATTGATTATGGAGCCATGGTGGATGAGATGGTGCCCGTGGCTGAACGGATCGATGATGGTACGATCAACGCCAAGGATTTCCCGGGTCTGGCGCGTATTATCATCAAGACGACAGATGGCGCTGCGGACGCCCCCCACGGCACGACGCATTGGCGTGAGATGTCGTTGGAACCGGGTGCTGACTTGGATCGGGAGCTGCAATCCCGCGCAGCGGCGGTTGTACCCACGGACCCGGCCTTTATCATGTACACATCGGGCACCACCGGGTTTCCAAAGGGCGTAGTGCGCAACCATAGTTTCCTGCGCAATCAGGTTGATCGGGTGCGTATCCTGGGCACCACTGAAACAGATGTGATGTACAATTACCTGCCGCTGTTCCATATCTTCGGATATTTGGACGGCCCGCTTCTCTCCATGGCCACGGGGAACCGCCAGATACTGGCGGAGACATTTGATCCCGAGGCCTGCCTGGATGCGGTGGAGGCCGAGGGCGTGACCCAACTGTCCGGTTTTGAAACTCATATGAAGGGTTTGGTTGAGGCGCAAAAACGTCGGCCTCGTGATATCTCTTCCCTGCGGATCGGCATCTTTGGTGCCGGCACCAACAGTGCCGTACCTATTATGCGTGAGGGGTTGGAAGTTTTGAAACCGTTCCGTCCCGTGACCGCCTATGGCATGACAGAGATCGGCGGCAATGCCTGTCTGTCGTTTATGGATAGCAACGATGAACAGATCTGCGAGACATCCGGCCATCCCTGCGACGGGTTTGATTTTCGGGTGATAGATCCCGACACAGGCCAGGAACAGCCCCAAAATGTACCGGGCGAAATTATCCTGAAATCCTATAACCTGATGTCCAGCTATTACAAAAAGCCGGAAGAAACCGCCAAGGCCTATAATGCAGACGGTTGGTTCCTGACCGGCGACATGGGTTATATACGAGCCGATGGTTTTCTGCGTTTCCTGGGCCGCTACAAGGACATGTTGAAAATTGGCGGCGAAAATGTCGACCCCATGGAAGTGGAAGCCTATTTGCAAGGCCACCCGGATGTGGCTGAAACAGCCGTTGTCGGCCATCCCGATGAACGCCTGACGGAGGTCGCCGTGGCCTTTGTCATAACAAGACCGGGACGCGCACCATCGGAAGATGATATTCTGGATTATTGCCGGGGCAAAATCGCCTCCTTCAAGATACCACGGCATATTATCTTCATCCCAAACCTACCCATGACTTCAACGGGTAAAGTTCGCAAAGTGGAACTGCGAGAGCAGGCCCAACAAACGCTGGCTTAGACCCTTTGACCGATCTCTCAGATCACGACGGGGCGGATAAAAGCTGGCGCAGCCTGTGGTTTTCATCCGGCGCACTGTCGTTGGCGATTATCGGCGATGCTTTGTTGTATGTGGTGCTGCCGGTCAATGCGGATCTGTTTGGCGTTTCGTTAGCCTGGGTCGGCATTCTGCTGGCCGCCAACCGCATCGTGCGCACGTTCACTTATGGCTTGCTGGCTGTGCTGGGTGAGCGGATCGGGATCAAAAACCTGTGCGTCCTGGCCACGATCACCGCTATTATTTCGACAGCACTTTATGCCTTGGTGGATGGCTGGGCCGCTTTATTGGCAGCCCGCATTCTCTGGGGATTATCCTATGGTGCTTTGTTATTGGTCGCCCTGGGCTACGCTGCCGCCGATCGCGCCCGCACAGGTTCACGGGTCGGGGTCAGCCGCGCCATCGAACAGGTCGGGCCCCTGTTGGCCTTAACGTTAGGTGCCTGGTTGGCCGGCATCGTCGGGCCACGGGATGTATTTTTTTACATGGCATTGGCGACCTGTGTGGCAACACTGTTTGCCCTCCAATTACCGCGCCGGGTCGCACATGTGCCCACGTCCAAGACCAACCGGCTTCGTCTGTTTCCCAAACCTGACCGCCTGGACGTTTTGATATTCTGGATGGGCTTTGGCGTTGACGGGGTTTTCACCATGACCGTCACCATCATGCTGGCAGAACACATGGCCCTGGAAGTCGCCATGCTGGCGGGTGGATTTCTGTTCTCCGGACGCCGGGTCGCCGAAATGGTCGCAGCCCCTTTATCGGGTGCCATCGCGGATCGGTTTGGCGTTCACAAACCTTTGATCTTGGCCTCGCTTTTGCTGGTGGCTGGGTTCGCAATTGTCGGGTTTGGCTGGCTGTATGTCGGTGCTGCAGCCATTGTCGTATCGCGCGGCGCACTGGGAACTTTGATCCCGGCGGCGGTGGCCCTGTTCGCAAAAGGCCCGGTGCTGCAACCTCTGGCGCGAAACCAAACCTGGCGGGATGTGGGTGCCGCCGCCGGCCCGTTGAGCACTGGCTTTGTTTTGGCCTGGACGACGCCTGAAATCCTGCACCTGTTTTTGGCCATAATATTTCTGGTTAGCCTGCTATGGCTCGTTGCGTCAACGACCTGGCGGCAATTGCAATAGTTCCCGCGCAGCCTATATTTCGTAAAGGCATTTACTTTCGTGAATGGGGGATGGCTATGACCCAGAATACTGTGAATATCATTGATTCTTACGGTGCGGCGTGGCTGGAACAGGATGAAAACGCCCGTCGGGCCATGCTGGAAACCGCCTGGAACCCCCAGGGCACTTACACGGACCCAAGCGTCGATCTGACGGGCCGGGACGCCTTGATTGCACATATCGGCAGTTTTCATAAAAACATGCCCGGCGCACAGATTTTGATTACCAGCGGTGCCGCCGTACATCATGGCAAGTTCCAATTCACCTGGAAAATGCTTGGCGCGGATGGCAAGCTGGTGATGAACGGTGTCGATTTCGGCGAACTGGACGGAGATGGACGCATCTTCAAGATTGTCGGCTTCTTCGGCTCACCGCCAGCATTGGCGCACTAGAACAAAAAAACTTGCGGGGGAAACGAGTGTCAGAAGATTTTGATGTCGTCATTGTCGGCGGCGGGATCACGGGCAGTGCCATGGGTATTGTCCTGGCCCGATCCGGCGTGCGTGTAAAAGTTTTGGAGCGGGATAGGATTTATCAGGATCGCGTGCGCGGTGAATTCATGGCCAGTTGGGGGGTTAAGGAATTACAGCGCCTGGGCCTGGCGGATATTCTGACCGAGGCGGGCGGCATTTTTGTCGATCACTTTATTCCCTATGACGAAAATATTCCGGCTGAAATGGCGGAAAAATTCGCTTTTGAAATTCCAACCTTAGGACCGGATATACCGGCAACCCTGTGCATGGGGCATCCGGCTATGTGCAAGGCCTTGAACCAGGCGGCGATGGCGGCAGGTGCAGAGGTGGTGCGTGGCGTGAAATCCATCAAAATTCAAAGCGGCGGCAAACCATCTGTTTCCTATAAGCTGGATGATGAGGAATATACACTCCAACCGAAACTTCTTATCGGGGCTGATGGCCGCAATTCCGTGGTTCAACGACAACTTAATTTCGAGATGCAGAATGACCCGCCCCACAATCTTTTGGGAGGCATGTTGGTTGAGGGCAAAACCAGCTGGCCCCAAAACGCCTTTACCGCCGGGACCGAAGGCAACATCCATTTTTTGATCTTTCCCCAAGGTAAAGATCGCCTGCGCCTTTACCTTTGTTACGACTTCGACGATCGGGCGCGCTTCACGGGCCCGGACCGGGAGAAAAATTTGCTGGAAGCGTTTCGCCTGAAATGCCTGCCCATGGGTGAGGAGATTGCCCAATGCAAACCCATCAGCGCCTTCCATTCCTATTCCAATGAAGATCACTGGACGGATAACCCAACCATGCCCGGCATCGTTCTGATCGGTGATGCGGCGGGCCATTGCGATCCCATTACCGGACAGGGTTTATCCATTGGACTGCGTGATGTCCGCATTGTCAGTGATATCCTGGCGCAGAACAATTGGAACCCGGATGATTGGAACCAGACCTCTTTCGCGCCTTATGTGGAGGAGCGGCAGGAGCGTATGCGACGCCTGCGCGTTACGGGTCGGTACATCACGCGGTTGCGGGCGGAATTCGGCGAGGAAGCCCGACAGCGTCGCGCCCGTGCATCGCACCGAACAAATGTCGAAGGGTTCCCATCACCAAGCGCAAGCGCACTTATCGGGCCGGAAGCCCTACCGGCGGAGAACTACGAACAAAGCATTGTGGACGCTTTGTTCGCGCCTTAAGGGATATTCCGAACTATGATGGAAACATGGATGCGCGGACTAAGTCCATGCATGACAGCTTAGCCAATTTTTCGTCATTGCCGGACTTGATCCGGCAATCCATGATCACCGGGTTCCGTCTAAGCAAACAACCGCGCTGCTGTCTCGCCCAGGATCATTTGCTTTTGTGCATCTGTCAGGTCGGCGTCTTCAACAACCTTCAACGGTTCCGTATCGCCGATCGGGAAGGGGTAGTCCGATCCCAGCATGACCTTGTCATGACCGCAGCAGCCGCACAGGTAGTTCAGGGCATCGGGGGCAAACAGCACGCTGTCGAAATACAGCTTCTTAAAACCCGCCACGGGGTCGGCATATTTGCCGGGGTGGATTTCATAGTTCCGCGCCAAACGACCCAGCATATAGGGAATGGCCCCGCCGCCGTGGGACAAGATAAAGTTCATTTTCGGGTATTTCACAAAATGCCCAGCGAACAACATGCGTGATACAGCCGTGGTTGTGTCGCTGCCGCGGCCCACGGCGTTGATCATGTCATAATCCAGTAAGCGTGGATCACCACAGCCAAACATGGGATGGCAATAGACCGTCGCTCCCAGATTATCAGCTGCTTCCCAAAACGGGTCCAGGCCCGGGTCATCCAGGTTGCCTTCGCTGCCCCTGCTTTGGGTACCGATCATCACGCCCTTGAAACCTGCACCCAGCGCCTCCTCCAGCACCCGTGCGGCCCGCCTGCCATCTTGCAACGGCACACTGGCCAGGGGGGTCAGGCGGTCCAGGCCGTCGGTGCCGCTCAACTGAAACTCATTTAGAAACCGGCTCCACGCCTCACCCTCTTCGGCCGGCAGCTCGTAACCAAAGCTGTCCAGCCAGCCACCAACGATCTGGCCGTCAATGGATTGTTCATCCATCCAGGCCAGACGCATTTCCGTATCACGAAGTTTTGGCGACAGGGGGCGCGTCGGGGCCCGCCCGGCAAAAACCAATTGATAGCTGTCCTCGCTGTGCAGCAATTCGACATTCGGGAACTGCCCGATTTTGTTCTGTAGCGCCGCCAGCATGGATTGCGGTGTGTAATGGGCGTGGGTATCGATAATCATCTAGGCTTTTCCATCGTTGAATTTTTGGCATTAATGAGGGCTTCAATTTTATGCATGCGCATTGGCAGCTCGTTAATCTGTTGTCCCAACGGGGCCAAGGCGTCATTGACGGCGGAGGCAATGGCCGCCGGGGCACCAAGATAGCCACCTTCCCCCGAACCCTTTTGGCCGTGGGATGTCAGGGGCGATGGCGTGCAATGTTCCACATCCTTCACATCAGGAATTTCATGCACGGACGGCATCAGATAATCGGCGAAAGTTGCGGTCAGAAACTGCCCTTCATCGTCATAGGAGAACTTCTCGTACAGCGCCGCACCGATGCCATGGGCCAAACCGCCGATCACCATGCCGCGCACAATGTCCGGGTTGATCACCGTGCCGCAATCATGGGCGATGGCGTAATCCACCACCGTTACCCGCCCCGTGCCCGGATCGATTTCCACATACGGGATATGGGCCTGAAAAGAATAGCACGGATAGACCTGCACTCGATTGTTCTCATCCGGCAACTGGCCGCCACCCGGCACCTGAAAAATATACTGCGCCTGAAAGCCCGGCTCCATCCCGTCGGGCAATTTGTGATAGGCGCGATAGGCGATAAAACAAATCTCCGCCCAGGTTAATTTGTGGCTGGGGTCATTCCGGTCAGAAATAGTGCCGCCTGCATATTCCAGATCCTCGATGGGTCGATCAAGATTGTGGGCCGCGATGGCCATGGCCCGGTCCTTGATCTTACCCGCCGCACCTGCCGCCGCACTGCCCAGCATGATGGCCATGCGGGATGCGATAGGGCTGCGGGTCGGCAGGGCGTTCAAACTGTCGGCATGAACGATACGGATGTCATCGGGATCGAATTGTAATTCTTCGCCCAAAATAGTTGCCATCATGGTTTCATGGCCCTGGCCTGATGTGGTCGTGCCCATGATGCCGGTAATCTTTCCCTGCGCATCGACGCGCACTTCACAGCCTTCCATGAAAGTCGTGATCTCTGCCGTAGGGTCCATCAGGTATTCGAAAATATTGTTGCCGCCGCCGGGTTCCAACACCGTTGCGATGCCAATGCCCGCCAGGCGGCCTTCCGCGCGGGCCTGATCACGGCGGGCCAACAGGTCATCATAGCCAGCCAGGTCCAAAGCCTTTTGTAAAACGGTTTGATAATCACCGCTGTCATATTTGCTGCCGGGGGGAATTTGATAAGGGAATTCATCCGCCTGGATCAGGTTGCGGCGGCGAACTTCCAACCGATCCAAACCAAGATGGCGTGCCACATGATCCACCGCCGCTTCGATCATGTAGTTGGTGGGGGCCTGGCCAAAGCCACGCACGGGCACCTGTCCGGATTTATTGGTGCAAACGGAAATCGCCTCGTACTTCACGGAGTTGATTTTGTATGGCCCAACAATGGCGCTGATCGGTTTGGCCAATTGGAACGGCGCCCTCCCCGGATAGGCACCCGCATCATCCAAGGCACGGATTTTAAGGGACCGAATAACGCCGTCGTTATTGAACGCCACATCCGTATCAAATATGCGATCCGGTCCGTGGGCATCACTACCCGCCATGTTGGCCAGGCGATCCTCAATAAAACGAACAGGGAGATGGAGTTTGCGCGATAGATAGGCCACCAGCACGCTTTGCTTGATGCCGCGCTTCACACCATAACTGCCACCCACATCAACATCCTGGTGCAGGCGAATGCTGTTCAGGGGATAGCCCAAGGTGGTCGCCATCAATTCAACAAAATTAGGCATCTGGATCGAGGCCCAGATATCCAGGATCTCCGTCCCTTCGTCCCAACTGGCCAGGGCACCGAAAGTTTCGATGGGCACAGTGGAACTACGCCCCCACCGGGCCCGAAATGTCAGGCTGTCATCGGCGGCGGCAAAATCTTCATCCACCGCCCCCCACAGAAAATTGCCATGGTAAAGCACGTTGCTGCCATGACCGGGATGGACCAGCAGGTCCTTGTCTTCAAATGCCCGTTCGGGATCAACGATGGCGGCCAGCGGCTCATACTCAACCTCGATCAAATCCAAAGCATCTTCGGCGATATAGGCATCGTCGGCCACGACAATGGCGACCCATTCCCCCACATAACAGGTCATGCCCACGGCCAGGGGGTACCAGTTGATCTCCGGCAATTTCAGGCCCAGGCGGATCGGATTGCAATCCACCGCCATCTGTTCCCCGGTCAAGACCATCTGCACGCCGTCCAAAGCCTCTGCCGCCGCCGTGTCGATGGACAGAATGCGGGCGCGGGGATAGGGGGATGGCAGCACGGCAGCATGTTTCGTAAAGGGCAGATTTACATCCTGGACATACTTGCCCTTGCCCGTGACGAAACGCTTGTCTTCACGCACCCGGCGTTTATGGGCCACGTAATGCAGGTTTTTGCCGAGATGCTCGTTCATCACCGTATTCATAGGTGGGCCTCCCGCATACGGGACGCGGCTAGCTGGATGGATTCAATGACCTGCACATAGCCGGTGCAGCGACAGATGTTGCCGCCGATGGCGTCCTTGATCTGTTCCAGGCTGGGGTCGTCATTGTCCACCAACAAGGCCTGGGCGGAGATGATCATACCCGGTGTGCAATAACCGCATTGCATACCGTGGGCATCCTGAAATGCCGCCTGCAATAGGCCGGGGCTGCCGTCGTCTTGCGTCAAACCTTCAACGGTGGTGAGGGCGTGGCCATCAGCCTGCACCGCCAGCATCAAACAGGATCGGATGGGTACGCCGTCCAGCAGAATGGAACAGGCACCGCAAACCCCGTGTTCACAGCCAATGTGAGTGCCGCTTAAACCCTGTTCCCCCCGCAGGAAGTCTGTCAGAGACAAGCGCGGTTCAATCTCCCGTGCGATGGCCTTACCATTAATTTGCAACTCTATTTGATGCTTACGCACGTTCAGCCTCCGCCAATGCTTCTAACAAGGCCCGTTCGCCCAGGACGGCCGCGACACGGCGTCGATAGGCAGCGCCTGCATGTTGATCGCCTCCAGGGCTGAGGGCATCGGCGATTTCCCCCAGGGCTGCGTGAATACCGCCTGGATCAATCCGTCCACCGCGTAATTTTTCTTCCAGCTCTGTGATCCGTTTCGGCACGCCGTCGGCACCGCCGATGCCCAAGGCGACCTTGGTGGATGTGCCTGCACCATCCAGTTCGATCACAGCGGCAGCAGCCACGACCGCGAAATCGCCCCGCAGTTCGCTGACCTCATGAAAGGCGGTGCCGGTGCGAACGCCTGTCTGTGCGGTTGGAAAATGCACGCTCAACAAAATCTCGTTGTCCGCCCGCGCGGTCATCATGGGGCCGAGGAAATAATCGACCATGGCCACGTCCCGCGTGCCCGCGACACTACGCAGACGAACATACGCATCCATGGTCAAGGCGGTCAGGGGAATTTCAGAGGCCGGGTCCGCATGTGACAGGCTGCCACCCACAGTTCCGCGGTTGCGGGTTTGTTGATGGCCCACATAGGCAATGGCTTTGGCTAACAGAGGCAACTGCGTCTGAATTATATCGGAAGCAAGGGCTGCCGCCTGGCGGGTACAGGCCTTAATCACCACTTCGTCACCATTCGCCGCACTGGCCACCTCGATACCGGATAATTCGGCTATCCGGTTGATGTCGATCACCGTTTCAGGGCGCGCCAGGCGCATGGACAACATGGGCATCAGGGTCTGACCGCCGGCAATGACAATCGCTTCACCATCTCCCTTGGCCAGAGCATCAACGACCTCGTCAACGGTCGCTGCCTGGATATAATCGAATTTCGCCGCCTTCATTGAACCATCCGTCCTGACCATGTGGTGCCCCTACACTAACCATCATAGCGGACCTGCCAAGCCATGATTGGCGCTGATCACTCTATTTGGCTATGTTTGGGGTGAAATTGAGGAGATACGCACATGCTTTCAGACGACATTGCCAAAGATATTCAGAATGCAGTGGACCGTCGTTTCGATGATCAGGTGGATTTCACGGCGGCCCTGGTGAACTTCCCCTCCACCCGGGGAAACGAGGCGACGGCGCAAGACTTCATGGCGGAAGCTATGGGTGACCGCGGCCTGACCGTGGATCGTTGGAAGCTGAACATTGACGATATCAAACATCTGCCGGGTTTTTCCCCGGTCTCCATCGACTATGACAACAGCTATAACGTGGTTGGTGCCTGGCGTCCGGAAAGTCCCGGACATAGTGGTGGTCAGAGCCTGATCCTGAACGGCCATATCGACGTGGTGCCTGAAGGCCCCCTGGATATGTGGGACAATCCGCCCTATCAGGCCCGACGTGATGGCAATCGCCTGTATGGCCGGGGCGCAGGCGATATGAAGGCGGGGCTGGTCAGTTGCCTGTACGCCTATGATGCACTGCTAGAGGCCGGATATCGCCCCGCCAACAACGTTTTCGTCCAATCCGTGATTGAGGAAGAATGCACCGGTAATGGCGCACTCGCCTGTCTGGCACGGGGCTATCACGCCGATGCGGCGATCATACCGGAGCCGGCAGGGGACATGCTCTATTCCGCGCAAACCGGCACCATCTGGCAGCAGATTACCGTGAAGGGCCATCCTGTCCACGCATCCCGCGCCACGGAAGGCTTCAACGCCATCAAGGCGGCTTTTGTCCTGATCCAGGCCCTGGAAAAGCTGGAGGAAAAATGGAATGGGGAGAAAGATCAACACAAACATCATTGCGGCCATCGTCATCCCATAAACTTTAACATCGGCAAGATTGCAGGTGGTGACTGGCCGGCATCAGTGCCTGCCTGGTGCACCTTTGATCTGCGCGCCGCCATTTTTCCCGACGATGACATTCAACAGCGCGCCAAGGAGTTGGAGGATTGTATCCAACAAGCCGCAGCCCAGGACCGCCATATGTCCAACCGTCCACCTGAGATCGTCTATCAAGGTTTCATGGCTGAGGGCTTCGCATTGGCGGATTTGGACAACGCCGCCGCACCTATCGCGTTGCTGGGTGAATGCCATGAACAGATTTACGGTACACCGTTGGAGGAACGAGCGGCCACAGGCACTACGGATGCGCGCTTTTTCGGGCTTTATACGAATACGCCCGCCTTGGTATATGGGCCGCGGGCCACGGACATACACGGCTTCAACGAATGGGTTGATCTGGAAAGCCTCCGCAAATCAACCCAGACCATCGCCTTGTTCATGGCGAACTGGTGCGGCCTGGACAAGATATAGAAGTTTGAGACGGGAAACCTCATGACGCAGCAACCAAACTATTTCAATCAATTCGATATGGCGGCCCTGACAGAGGAATTTCCCATTGGCCCGGAATTTCTGCGCCGGTTTGAGGCGATCAGCCGGGATGAGTTGCGCGCCTTACAGAATGGCCGCTTCACCAAGATGCTGGCCCAGGCCTGGAAAATTCCATTCTATCAACGCCTGTGGGGAGCCAAGGGGATAGAGGCGGGCGATATCAAAAGCCTGGACGACATCACCAAACTGCCCACGTTTGATAAATCAGACATTATGGACTCCATCGCGGCCAACCCACCTTTTGGCGATTTTCATGGCATGGAGACCTACCCAGACGGCGAACGTCCCCCCGTCATCGTGCATACAACGTCAGGCACCACGGGACGGCCGCAGGTGTTGATGTATGGCCCCCGAAGCCGGGAAATCCAGAACCTGTTGGTGGCGCGGACCTATCTATTACAGGGCCTGCGCCCCGACGACGTGGTGCATTCCGTTTATGGCCACGGCATGGTCAACGGCGGCCATTATATTCGCGAGGCGGTGGTGCATTGGACAAATTCGATTTTCCTACCCGCCGGTACGGGGGTGGAAACCCGGTCGGTACAACAGGTCCATCAGATGAAGGATTTTGGCGTCACGACCTTGGTCGGCTTTGCCGATTATATTAAGCGCCTGGCGGACGTGGCCCGCGAGGAGGGGTTGGAGCCCGGCGTTGATATCAAAATCCGCATGATTTCAGGCCATATGGGGCGGGAGGATAATATCATCCTGTCAGAGGCCTGGGGCGGGGCCAGTATTTATGATTGGTACGGCGTCGGTGATACCGGCCTGATCGCCGGTGAGGGGCCGGAAAAACAAGGCCTTTACGTCATGGAAGACGCCCAGTATCTGGAAATTTGTGACATCGACACGGGCCTGCCCGTAGCGGACGGCAGCAACGGCGATATGGTCAGCACCGTGCTGTTCAAGGACGATATCTATCCCATCATCCGCTTTAACACCCATGATGTTTCCGCCATGTGCACGGACACAGCACCATCCGCCCTGAACCTACAGCGTATGGAAGGTTTTCTGGGCCGCAGCGACAATATGGTCAAGCTGCGGGGTATCAACGTCTTTCCCCAGGCCATCGGCGGCATGGTCGCGGATCGTCGGGAGTTTAATGGAGAGTTCATCTGCAAGGTTCAGCGCGATAACGCGGGCCGGGACGAAATGACCGTAACCTTTGAGGTTAAGGGGGGCGGTAACGATAATCTGGCCCAGGAATATCAGGATATCCTGCGTCGTAAAGCCGGCGTCGCGGTCGCAGTCAGCTTTGCCGAACCCGGCAGCCTGGCCGAGCTTACCGGCGTCGAAACCCGACAAAAACCCATACGCTTGATCGACGAACGCTTCTAAAGACGAAAAAGGCGGCGGCACCAATATGGTACCGCCGCCAAATTTATTATGCTGTGGTCTTAGATTATTTCCAGGACACCGCAGCCATATCGTTGACGAACATCGGTGAATTTGTCCAGATGCCCATCAGGCCTTTGCGTTTCGCGGTGGTTTTCGCACCTTGGAACAGGAAGCCATTGACCGCATCGTTGGCCAGCTTTCTCTGGGCCATCTTCAAATATTTCGAACGCATGGCAGGATCACGGGCACCATCGGCCTTGGCGATCATGTCATTAAATTCCGCGTTCTCGTACTGGAAGTAATAGCCGGGCCGGGCATAAATGCCGATATCCATGGGCTCTACATGCATGACGATGGACAGGTCATAATTCTTTTGCTTGTAGACCTGTTTCAGCCAGACAGCCCATTCGACATTTTCGATGGTGATCTTGAAACCAGCCTTGTTCAACTGCTGCGCCAGAATTTGACCGCCGTCCCGGGCATAGTCGGTGGGCGGCAATTTCAGGGACAGAGCCAAGCCGTCACCATAACCCGCCTCGGCCAACAGTGCCTTGGATTTGGCCCGATCCAGGGGATAGGTCCCGGTCAAGTCAAGGTAGTCCGGATTATGAGGGGCGAAATGGCTGCCGATAGGCGTGCCCGCACCGTGCCGGGCGCCTTCGATAAGCTCTTTACGGTCGATGGCGTGAGCAATGGCTTGGCGTACTTTCAGTTTCGACAACGCCGGGTGTTTGTTGTTGGTGGACAAAATGGTCTCACCTTCGGAGGTGCCTGTTGTAATGACAAAATCAGAACTCGAGGCCAGCGGGGAGAGGCTGGGACCGGCTGTGGCAAAAGGCATCATATCCAAGTCGCCCGCCAGCATAGCGGCCACTTGTGCCGATTCATCGTTGATGAAGCGGAATTTTAATTTTGACAGTTTGACAGACGATGCACCGCGATAGGAGGCATCTTTTTCCATCAAAACGCTATCGCCCTTTACCCAGCGAATGAACTTAAACGGGCCAGTACCCACGGGCTTGGTGGCGTTGGTGGCAGCAGACTCTTTGCCAACAATGACAGCCGTAGCTTCACCCATGTAGTTGAGGAATGTGGGCCGCGCCTTTTTCAAGGTGATCTGCACCGTGTGGTCATTCGGCGTTTCGATCTTGGCCATGTTGACGAAGCGTTTCTTGCGCTTGATCTTGCTGTCGTCCGCCGCATTGGCCATGAACGTATCTTTCACATCGGCAGATGTGAAAGCCGTGCCGTCGTGGAACTTAACGCCCTGGACCAGATCAAAGGTATAGACGAGGCCGTCATCGGAGATCGTCCAGCTTTTCGCCAGCATGGGACTGACGGTGGAGTCTTCGTTGATGCGAGTCAGGGTCTCATAGATGTTGTACAGCGCGATCTGGCCGATCGCCGCTGCTGGGTTGGAGCGGGGGTCGAGCCCAGGCGGTTCCAGCCGCATACCGATATTGACGGAATCCTTGGCTGCCATTGCGGCCCCGAATGGCAGCACCGCAATGGCAGCGACGGCTGTGGCATAAATAAGTTTCTTGGCTATGGTCATTTGTCTTCCTCCCTGTGGAGACGTTTGATGGCAAAGCGTTGGTCGTATGTACAGAACTTGGAAATGATGTTAACCCGTCTTGGGGCCATCGGCAAAGGCATCTGAATGGCTTTCCCTATAACTGAGAAAATCCCCTAGTGCATCCGCCTCAAATACGGAGCGCCCGATGGCCCTGGTCAAACAATCGGCGGCAAGCGCGCCGATGTGCGAAACAGAGCGTATGGCCGGTTCGGGCAGTGGCATTTTTGTCGTCGAAAGGGCGAAAACAACATCCCCATCGAACGGTGTGTGAATGGGACGAATGGCCCGCGCCATACCGTCGTGGGCCATCATAGCGACCCGCTTTGCCTGGGCTTTCGTCAGGCAGGCATTGGTGGCAACCACGGCCAGGGTTGTGTTGTTGCCCGGTTGCCCCGTGTCTTTGTCTGTAAACGCGTCTGAAGAGTCTGCCAATTCATCATCTATATGACTGGCCCGGCCCGGCGGGTGCTGTTGGCCCATTTCGCCGTTCTGTTCCAGGGCCCATGACCATAAGGTCCCGCCACCTGGTATCAATGTTGAACCAAATGGATTGGTCACCACCAGGGCGGCAACCTGCACACCATCATCACTTACCGCAGACGCACTGCCCAGGCCCGCCTTTATTGGTCCGGCGAAGGCACCCATCCCGGCACCCACATTGCCAAGTGCGAAATCCCGGCCCGCATTTTCACAAGCCACGCGCGCCAGATCGTTATAGGCCGGGCAAGTGCCCCAATTCATCTCTCCACCCATGCCCAGATCATTGATGATGGCACCGGGCACGATGGGTAAGCGCCAACCGTTTAGGGAAAACCCGCGGTCGTTCTCATACAGCCAGCGCACAACCGCATCGCCTGATGTCAGGCCATGGACGGAGCCGCCCGACAAACAGACCGCATCAATGCGTTCGATCATGCAGGTGGGATCCAGCAAATCCGTCTCCCGCGTGCCGGGTGCTGCACCGCGCACATCGCCGGAGGCGACAGCGCCGTCCTCCACCATCACTACGGTCACCCCGGACCGGGCCGCAAAGTCGGCGGCATTGCCCACGGTCAGGCCATCAACATCGGTCAGCAGGTTTCGGGGGCCAGGTTTGATCATTTTTTTCTTATCGTAATTGCAACAAATCCGGAGGGACGGTACGCCCCAGTGCACCATCGGTCAATAACCTGCCGACCTATCGGTCAGGAACTTGCCGGTCTGGATCTGAGCCATAGTTGACAGTTTTGCAAGAACGGTCTACATAACTACGACTAATTTAATCGGAGTTTATGATGAGTCAATTTGGCAGCGCCGTCGAATACGCCCTCCATTGCATATTGTATTTGGCCCGGATGGAGGGGACGGAGGAAGGGGTCGCACGCAGCACACGTGATATCGCGGAGTTTCAAAACCTTTCCACAGATTACGTCGCAAAGCTATTTACCCGTATGGAAAAAGCCGGCCTGGTCACGGCGACCGAAGGCGTTCGTGGCGGCTTCCGTCTGGCCCGCGAGGCAGAGGATATTTCGGTCCTGGACGTGGTGGATGCAGTCGAAGGGCCCAAACCGTTGTTCCAATGCCGTGATATCCGTGCCAATTGCGTCTTATTCGACGGTAAGCGACCCAGTTGGTCCAGCAATGGCGTTTGCGGTATTCACGCGGTGATGTTGCAGGCCGATGCCGCCATGCGGGATAGTCTGGCGCAAAACAACTTGGCGCAGTTGACCCATCACGTGATCGACGTCGTGCCCCTGGCGCACCAAAAGGCGACCCACAATTGGTTTGAAGAACGTGGTGCTGCCCGTGGGCAAAGCCACCGCGCCCAGAATGAAAGATAGAACGATGCCAAATTTACTGATTGTCGGCGGTGGTTATGCAGGTCTGTGGGCGGCAATGGCGGCGGCGCGGCGGGCGGCGGATGCCAACGAAGCTCTGAATATTCGCCTGCTGTCGAAAGACCCCTATCTGACCCACCGCCCCCGCCTTTATGAACGAAACCCGCAAGATATGCGTTCCGCCCTGGCCCCTGTTCTTGCGCCTATAGATGTGGATCTAGCATTGGGTACGGTGACGGCCATCGACCCGGTCCGGCAGCAAGTTCAGGCCACTGGCGAGGATGGCGCAGCCCATACCTATGACTACGACGCATTGATCCTGGCGGCGGGCAGTGTCCTTCGTCCGCCCCCCATCAACGTTGCGAAAGGCCGGACCTGGAGTGTGGATAGCATGTCCGCAGCCATTGCCCTGGATCAACAACTGAAGCAGATCATGGACGGGTCAGACAGCCCAACAGTGGTGATCATCGGTGCAGGCTTCACAGGGATAGAGCTGGCAACGGAAATGCGCAGTCGGCTGGCGGAACATGGCCCTACGGACTGGGCGGACCGGGCCGGGGCCGCGCGGGTTATCCTGGCCGATGCCGCAGCTACGGTCAGTCCGGACCTGGGCCCAGGGCCGCGTCCGCATATTCTGGAGGCATTGGAGGCGGCAGGCGTAGAGGTCCGCCTGAACACCACAGTGACCGCCATTGACGGCGAACGGGTAAGCCTGGGCGATGGCGAAAAATTGACCTCCCGCGCCGTCATTGTCACGACGGGGGCCCAGGCCAATAGCCTGGCCGGTCAGCTGGCCACCGCCCTGAACCTGAAGACGGACCCATCAGGCCGCTTGATGGTTGATGAAGATCTGGCCGTGATCGGTGCCCAGAGTATTTTTGCTGCCGGTGATATTGCCCATGCCATGACCGATCCCGGAAGTAAAAACGGAAATGACGACGGAAACGGTGCCCATCCAGCATTGATGTCCTGTCAGCACGCCATGCCTATGGGCAAGTTCGCCGGCCACAATGCAGCGGCCCACCTTTTGGGCCATGATATGACGCCGTATGAACAAACCCGCTATGTCACCTGCCTGGACCTGGGCCCCTGGGGCGCTGTCTTCACCACGGGTTGGGACCGGCAGGTGGAAATGACCGGCGCGGAGGCCAAGGCCCGCAAACAATTCATTATGAACGAGGTGATTTACCCGCCCAGCAACGACCGCACGGCGATCCTGGAAGCCGGGGGTCTTTAAGCAAGCACCACCGCGCTGCCCAGGCGCAGCTTCAATTGCTGGGAAGCGTTGCCTTGATTGACGGCAATTTCAACCAGCCCATTGGCGTTTTCATACCAGAACGGCTGGCCGACAGGGACATCGCCAAAGGTATGTGCACGGGACAATTTATAGTCACCGACGCTGATGATCTGGTTTTCCGCCAGCCCATCGGCGCGCAATCCTATCATTGCGTTACCGAAACTATCGAGATAAATCACCTGATCCAGATCGTCGGGCCAGTCGGGGTGACGCCACAGGTCATCAGCCAAATCCGTTGCGGCGACGCTTTTTCCACAGGCGTAAGCGGCTGCGACCGGGGCAAACAGGTCGCGGCCATGAAATGACGGCGACAGACGCTCAGGTTGCCAGGTTATGCGCTGGGCCGAATAGCCCCCATGGTCCGTAGCCCGACGGGCGACAATTTCGAACAGTCCGTTGCCCGGCCCAACGAAGACATGGCCGCCGGTACTGAGAACCATACCGGGGCGGTCGCCACCGACGCCGGGATCAACCACACAAAAAAAGATCGTGCCCGGGGGAAATGCCCCGCCACCTGTAACGTGCGCTGCCAACAAATAGCCCGCCGCCATGGGATTGTAGGTCGGTGCGTCGGCAAACAGATCAATGACCGGAGAGCCTGGCGCATGGGCATGCAATACGGCGTGCATTTGACCCATATAAGAGCTGCCAATCCCAAAGTCCGTGAACAATACGATCATTGGCCCAGGTGTCGTTGGAGAGGTCATGGGCGCGCGGTCAAAAGGGGGCGGTCACGGCGGCGCACCCGGTAGTTCGATGCGAAAGACCGTACCCCCATTGCTGCAACCAGGATCACCGCTGCTAAGCAGTGTCAGATCCCCACCATGGGCTTGGACTAGCTCTTTGGCGATCGTCAGGCCCAGGCCCGTACCGCCCGCCCTGGCTGAACCTGTAAAGGCCTCAAACAAATGTTCCCGTGCGCGTTCCGGCAGACCGGGGCCATTATCACTGAATTCTATGATCACACCGGTATCGCCCCACTCAGCCGCGATGGATATATCGCCCTGCCGTTCCTCTGGCGTTAAAGCTTGAATAGCGTTGCGGGCCAAGTTTATCAGAACACGAAACATCTGCTCCCGGTCCGCATTGACGACCATGTCTTCGCCCACCAGGTTTCGCCAGGAAATGCTGCCATCGTCCGGCAGACCGGCAGAGCCCGCCACATCGTCGACCAGTGCGCGCAAAGAAAATGCCGTAGGGTTTGGTGCCGCCTCATCCGCGCGCCCGAAACTCAACGATTGGCTGCACAGATCTATGGCCCGATCGATGGATTTCATCAAACGGGGGGCGATCTTTCGCACCGTCGGGTCCTCCACCTCGCCCAGACGGTCGGACACCAATTGTGCCGTAGCCAGGATATTGCGCAGATCGTGATTGATCTTGCTAACCGCAACGCCAAGAGCGGCCAGGTGGGCTTTTTGGGTCAATGCTGTACGCAGGCCGTCCTGCATATGGCGCAGCTCCCGCTGGGCGGTACCGATTTCATCACCACGGCGACTATCCGCGATCACGGCGTTGGCATTTTCAGGTGCCTTGCGAAACGCCACCATGGAGGCGGTAATGCGCCGCATGGGCAGGACCATCAACAAACGCAGGGACAAGAAAACCAACCCCGCCGTTAGCAACGAGATGACAAAGGACAATTTCACAATATTGGTGGAATAGTCGATCATCGCCTTATGCAGCAACGCCTCATCCACAATCACATCCAGGCTGCCTGCAGACTGATCGGGGAAACTTCCCACCACACGTAATGTACGGTCCCCCATGGCCAGAGTGGTGAAGGCATCGACGATCAGCTGCACCGCGCCAGCTCCGCGCAAGTCATAGGTAACGTCCACTTTCGGGGGCATTTCCTCCATCAACATCATAGTTCGCACTTCGCGCCGTTTTAGGACTATGCCCCGGACCATGGCATTGGACAGTAGCTCCAACACCAATGATTTGCTGACCACATTGTCCGGCGTCACCTTGAAAACGAGGGAGGCCAGATGAGCATCGGCGATCCGGTGTTCCAAAAATGTCAGGCGAAACCGGGCGATGGAAGGGACATAGATCAACACTTCGCTGAGCATAACAAACACAGCCGTGAGGATTAGCAAACGCGCCGACAGGCCGCGCAGCCAACCGGGTAGCGCATTGGGTAAAGCGCTCTGTGTATTTTGCGGGTCTTGTGTGTTTTCCATTACAGGGGAAGGTAGCTCATTTCACGCCATTCGCCCATATGATGGTCACAAGAGCAAATTTCAATCAATTGTATCCGCCCATTGCCATCAATGTGATTGGTTCAATTGCTCTTTCTTGAGGGTCTGAGCATGTTCAAAGTGGACATGCTCTAGCGTCGATTTCTTCGCGGCCAGACCAGCCAGACGAAGGACAAGACCTGGGCCAATGTTACGGCCATAAACGCCCAAAGATAAGCGATTTTGGGATAGGCGCCCCCCGCCCCGGCCGGCCATTGTTCAATGATCCAACCCATGCCCCATTGAAAGGCAAAGGCGGTGCCAAACACTAATACATTAGCCGCCGTGTTGGCCCGGGCCGATTGTTCCAACGGGAAATGCTGAGACAATGCTGCAAAGACCAGAGCGGTAAGAATCACGACAGCACCGACAAAACCCCACAGCAGATAGCGCGACGGCAATATGTCGGTGATCAGGAAGAACATGCCCAGAATGGAAAACAGTCCGGCAAAGCCGCAGACCGAGGCCAGGTCAAAGCCCAGGCGTTGCAGAAAGGCGGCAAACAGGCCGCTGCCAATGACACCGATGATCATGCCTATGGCCATAACCGTAAGGTGTGAGGCGACCTCCCTTTGGTTCAAACCATCCACCTCCGACAGCCAAGGCCCGGCCCATAAACCCTGAATGGCCATGTAAGACCCGGAGCAAACGGCCATTAAGGGCACAAGACGCCAGAAATATGGATCGCGGTAGATCTGGCCAATTTCCCTGATTTGGGTACTCAGACGACCCGTCGCGGTGCTGTTGGGCCGTTCGGGCACAACCAACAAAACCAAGGCGGCGACCACCAGGGTAACACCGGCCAACGCCATAAACATATCCCGCCAATCCATGGTCTGCATGGCGATTTCAACCGGTGCCGTCGCCGCCAGAACGCCCATGCCGCCACAGGCAAAGTACCAACTATTGACCAAAGGGACGCGCTTTAGGGGAAACCATAAAACAATACCCTTCAATCCGGCCATCAAACCGCCTGACACACCGAAACCAATCAGCGCGCGGGCAATGATCAGGGTGCTGACGCTTTCCCCCTTGGCGAATAACAACGCGCCAAGGGCTGCAACGCAATATAGCGTCCCCTGCACCCGGCGCGGGCCATAGCGGTCCAGCAACAAACCCAGGGGTATTTGAAAGGCTGCGAAGGCCAAAAAGTATGCCGCCGACATCAATCCCAGATCAGCCGGGCCCAGGCCGATGTCCTGGCGCAGGTAAGGTGCGACAACCGCATTGACGGAACGGTAGAAGTAGGAGAAGAAATAGCCACAGGCGAATGGCATGAAGACAAGCAGCATGGCACGCAGCATGCCGGCTGCCGGTGCGTCAGCCAGTTCGGGGGCCGGCTCGCTGATCGGTTCGGTGGGGGTTTCGGTATCTGTTTCGCTGGCGCTCACGGAACAATGACTAGAACATGATGGCCCGAAGCGCAAACGCTGCCCCTAACATGTGGGAAGAGATTTATGGACAAGACCCTACTTTTATCAGCAGAAGTTGCCGACGCCTTGGCGGACAAGCGCGCCGTGGTGGCCTTGGAAAGCAGTATCGTTGCCCAAGGGTTGCCAGAACCGGACAATCTAAGGGTCGGCCACGCCATGCAGGATGCCGTCCGCCAACACGGCGCGGTCCCTGCTATGACGGCGGTCCTTGATGGCCGTCTGCGGGTTGGTCTGGATGGTGATGCCATGGCACGCCTGGCCGCCAGCCCGGATGGCCGCAAGTGCGGTGCCCGGGATCTGGGCCCTGCCTTGGCCCTGGGCCTGGCGGGTGCCACAACCGTATCGGCGACGGTGACGATTGCGGCCGCTGCCGCCATTGCGGTTTTTGGCACCGGGGGCATTGGCGGCGTGCACCGCACAATGCCCGAAACCAATCCTGGATCAGGTGTTTCGCCAAAAGCAGATATCTCGGCCGATCTTTTGGCCATGTCGAGGGCCCAGGTCGCCGTGGTCAGCAGCGGGGCCAAATCATTGTTGGATCTACCCACCACCCTCGAGATGTTGGAGGCCCTGGGCGTGCCGGTTTTAGGTTTTGGCTGTGATCGTTTCCCGGCATTTTACACCGCTGAAAGCGACCTGGCCGTCACCTACCGCTTTGATGATATGGCGTTATTGGCAGCGGCCTTACAGGCCCACTGGAACCTGCCCCACACAGGTGGCGCCTTGATCTGCAATCCACCGCCCGAAGATGTGGCCATGGCCGCGGATGAGGTTGAGGCTTTGGTGCAGGGTGCGACAAAGGCGGCACATGCCGCTAGGGTCTCGGGCGGCGAATTAACGCCCTTCATTTTGTCCCATATGCGCCAGGCATCCAATGACCAAACCCTGCGCGTCAATGGTGCGCTGGCCATCGCCAACGCCGGTCTGGCGGCCCAAATAGCGGTAAGTTTGGCGGTAAGCCAAGCGACCGATTTGCCAGGCAGATCAACATGAAGCCGATCCTTTATGGCTATGAATACAGTGTCTATTGCAGAATTGTCTTGGCTGTCTGTCATGAAAAAGGTGTTCCGGTCGATTGGGTGGAGGTGAACCCTTTCACCGAACCAGTAGGCTATCGGGAACACCATCCCTTTAATCGGGTGCCCGCCTTGCAGCATGACGATTTTGCGCTGTACGAGACCACGGCCATTTGCCGCTATATTGATGACGTCTTTCCGGGCCGGTCCTTACAACCAAATACCCTGCAGCCAACGGATTTACGCCAGCGCGCACGCATGGCCCAGATCATTGCTGTCGTCGATGCGTATGTCTATTGGCCCTTGGTGCGTCAGGTCTTCTCCCACCGGGTTTTTGGACCGCGCATGGGTGAACCCGTTGATGAAGCTGAAATCCAGGCGGGCCTTGCTGCCGCCAAACCGATCTTGGCGGCGTTGGAGGGCCTGGCCTCCGGCGAAGCTTATATTGTTGGCAGCCAAATTACCTTGGCGGATTTCCATCTGGGCGCAATGATCGACTATTTTGTCGCCGCCGGCGAGGGGGCTAGGATGTTGCAGGATTATCCAAAACTGTCGGAATGGTGGTCCGGATTGAAGGGCCGCGACAGCATGATTGATACCAACCCGTTAAAAAATCCAGGCTAACCCAAGCCGATAATGGCCCGCACATAGGGCGGCACAGCAAAGGCGGCCTGATGCACCGCCGGGCTGTAATATTGCAAGGTCAGGTCGCGACCAATTTGCCGTGCGGTCAAATCCGCCAGCGATACCGCACCTGCATCTGTGCGGTTGGAGGCACAGCCCAGCGCCATGGCGCCGCCCATATAAGTGGGCACGTGGGTGAAATAGAAACGCGGATATTGAAACAAGTCTTTGAAGGCCTGGGCGGTCGCTTCCAGTTCATCGCCCTGAATGAAGGGTACGCCGTTTTGGGTGACCAGAATTCCCGATGGTGTGAGGCAACGGCTGCAATTGCCGTAGAATTCCGGACTGAACAAAACCGCGCCAGGGCCGACGGGATCGGTTGAGTCTATGATGATCAGATCAAATCGTCGGTTCGTTTCGGCCAGAAACTTTGCACCATCTTCAATGCGTAATTCCGTCCGTGGGTCGATAAATGCCTGGCCGCAGATCATGCCCAAATATTCCTGGGCCAGATCAACCACCTCACTATCCAGCTCTATCATCGTGACCCGGTCGACGGGATGTTTCAGTACTTCTTCCAAACAACCGCCGTCACCACCGCCGATGATCAGAACCTCGCCCGGGTTTTCCAGGGCCAGCAAGGGCACGTGAGCCAACATCTCGTGATAGATAAATTCGTCCCCAGTGGTGGTTTGCACCACACCGTCGAGCACCAGAACCCGTCCCAACAGGGCGTTGTCAAAAATCAAAACTGATTGAAATTCCGTCTGGCCCCGATAGATCAAATGATCCATGCGCATGCCCGCCTGCCATTCAGTATGCAAGGTTTCGTGAAACCAGGTATCTGTCATGTTTGCTCAATGCCCAATAAGATATGAGATTGCGTATCGTATCGCATCAGATCATCGGGGAGATAGAGCAATTTCGATCAATTGTGAATTGCCCAAAGCACGGGTGCGATTCTATGTGCCAAAGGCGATGATTGAAAAATTGCTCTATTCTTAAGAGTCCCAGGCGTTTGAGCATTTCCTCGTCGGAAATGCTCAAGCGTACCGTTTTATAATAAGGCAAGCCGGATTGTGTCGGCCTATTCCCCAGGGGCCTCAGGTTCAGTAGAGCTGGCAGAGTCCGCAGAGCTTGCAGAACTCGCATCTTGGGATTTTTGACGAATAGACCAGAATCGCATGGCACGTTTGGCGGATTCAATGGGGACTTGATTATACAGTTCCAACAAATTCGCAACCTCTTCAGGGCTGCGCAATTGTTTCTGTACGTCAGTCGACGAGCCGTTGTCTGCGGCACCGTCGAGCAATAGAACGATGGTGGAAAACGTGGATAGATCAAACGCCTTGGCCCGACAGGCCACGGCGACCGCCTCATGTCCCGGGGTGAAGACAATGCGCCGGGCGGTTTTTTGATCAATGTCGGTCAAATAACCCAGGCTGGCGACGAATTCAGGTACCTGGCCGCGGCGCAAATACTGCACCAAGGCATCCTGGTTCAATTGGCCCAGACGCATACGCCGGCGCACCGCCTTTTCCACCCGGCCCAGATTTTCCTCTTCCTCTTCCGCTTCTCGTAGCATGCCGCTTTCGGCTTCGGCCAAAATCTTGTCTACGGCTTCTTCGTCCACATCCGTCTTGGTCAGGATATGTTTTTTCAACGCGCCACTAACCCACCAGAACATATTGTGCATCAAGTCGGGGGGCAGATCCTTGCGGCCTAATAAAGGCTCCTACAGAACCTCGCTGCTTTCGGATCGATCGACAATGGTTTCCATCGCCCTACGGGAAATTTCAGCGCTGTCATTGTTGACCAGGGACAACACAACATCGTCATCGCCCTTTGCCACCAGCGCGTCCGAAACATCGGCGGGGACATTTTCACGCAAGGAGATGGAAAGCTGATGTTCCTTGCCCTGTTTATTGATGATTTCAACCAGATCCTGATTACTGAGGGCACCGCTGCGTTCCAGCAACGGGCGCGCAACCTGGATTTCATCGCTGGCCAATTGCCGGATCAAATCAGCAGGGGCATTGCCCAGATCGGCCAGTCGATAGCTTAACCGGGCGCGCACCTCACGCTCAACCTCCATCACGACCCGGCCCAAAATGTCCGCTGCAATGATCTGTTCCTGGTCACTCATACCAGGTCCATCATCCATGAACAGGTCCGTCACACCCTCCAACAGCTCGCGCCGTTTATCGGAAGACGCCTCGTGCGCGACCTCGATCAGGTTTTCAAGTTTGCTTGTTTGTGCCGTCATGCCCTCGTAAAGCCCGCAAAATTGTTACATTCCTAGAACATTAGATTGGGTCATAATGGTTAAGAAACGTTGATTTTGAAAATGATTTTAATCCAGAGCACTGGACCGTGTGATTATGTTACAATAGGCGCAACAATATCGCGTCATTGTCCCCTTCAGGGTCCAAAGACTGTCGGAGCAATTCCACATCAAATAAATATGAAGGAAATTGGAGCGGGCGATGAGATTCGAACTCACGACTTCAACCTTGGCAAGGTTGCGCTCTACCCCTGAGCTACGCCCGCGCCGAGATAGACCCAGCAGTGCCGGGCGGGCAGATATATACTTCATTTTTTCGATCTTGCAAGCACCTAAGTCACACAATAAAGGATTACTGCATGCCCGCCGGCCCGGATGATCTGTTTCAACGCCTCAACCACCTGGATATTGCCCATGAAACGGTCCATCACAGGGCCGTACACACAGTGGAGGAGGCCCAGAGTGCGCGCGACAATATCGCCGGCGGTCACAGCAAAAACTTGTTCCTGCGAAATAAAAAGAAGCAAACTTGGCTGGTCTGCACATTGGAGGACAAGCCTATTGATTTGAAACAGATGGCCGATCAAATCGGCGCGGGGCGTTTTAGTTTTGGTTCGCCAGATCGTTTGAACGAGTATCTGGGGGTTCTGCCCGGTTCTGTCACGCCGTTTGCCCTGATCAATGACCCAGACGCTCGGATCAAGGTTGTGCTGGATGCGGCCATGCTGGAACATGATCAATTGAACTTCCATCCCTTGGTCAACACCATGACAACGACCATTTCGTCCGCTGATTTGCTGAAATTTGTCCGCGCCTGTGGCCATGAGCCGTTGACGCCGTTGCTTTTCTGGGCCGGCGTCGCGCTCATCATCCTCGGCT
>JAPKBD010000064.1 GCA_028824965.1 Alphaproteobacteria bacterium
CAGCATGTTATGGTTCTCTCCGTTGTGTCGAAGCAATGGAGGGGCACAACATGTGGACTGAAATCACTCGGAGAGATTATGAGCGCCGTGGCGGACGCTATGCAAGCGATATGACGGACCGTGAATGGGCGCTGCTGGTGCCGTTCATGCCGGCGCGCAAGAAAAATGGTCGGCTCCGGACGACGGCGCTACGCGGTGTCATGGATGCGATCCTGTATATGGCCTCGACGGGCTGCCAATGGTCGATGCTGCCAAACGATTTTCCGCCGCCCTCGACGGTACAACGCTATTTCTACGACTGGCGGGACAGTGGCCTGCTCCGCACCATGAACCACCACCTTGTCATGGAAGCCCGTGAGTTGGAGGGCCGGGAGGCCAGCCCGTCCGCCGGCGTGATCGACAGCCAGAGCGTGAAAACCACGGAAAGCGGCGGTATTCGTGGCTATGACGCGGGCAAGAAGATCAAGGGGCGCAAGCGTCATATCGTGACCGATACCCTTGGCCTGCTGATTGGCTTGCTGGTTCATGGCGCCGATATTCAGGACCGCGACGGTGCGCCGGCAGTCCTCAAATCCATCCGCCACAGCTTCCCCTGGCTGCGCCACGTCTTCGCCGACGGAGCCTATGGCGGGCCCAAATTACGCGCCGCCCTGGAGGACATTGGTGATTGGACCGTGGAGATCATCAAACGCTCCGATACCGCCAAGGGCTTCGAAGTCTTGCCGCGCCGGTGGGTTGCTAAACCGTGTCTCGTCATGCTGCATGTGATCCACCCTCTAATCATGAGGTTTCGCGGGAGTAATTCCGCCTAACAGTGCCTGCCCCAGTCTACACCTGCAACCCAGGCGAACCAATAATTCCGCCAAATTGGCCCGAACTACATCATCTGACCCAAAAGTCACGTCCCGGCGCGTCTACATTGAACCGATAACAACGCTGACATAATCATCGCATCATGGAAAAACAAATTGAATGCTGCCCTTTGTCATTAGGATGATAGGTTTTCCACATGGGAAAGACGTGGAACAGACGGTTCGTTGACAGAAGAAGGCTTTCAGGAATCCCTTAAAAAGGCTTCCCGCATCGGCGTCCCCAATTCATCACGGAGAATTTCGCCAAGTAACCGATATTCATTGCCGCGCACAGATGACCGACGCCACACAAGGGCGATACGGCGGTGAGCATTTGGGCTTGAGAATGGCCTCATTTCCAATCTGAGTCCGCGCAGAATACCCCCATCAATCGCCATTTTCGGCACTATCGTCACCCCGAGCCCATTATCAACCATCTGCACAAGGGTGTGCAGGCTGGAGGCCTGAAAGTGGTCTTGCAGAATTTTTTCGCCAGCCCTAGCCACGTCTAAGATTTGATCGGTCAAACAATTCTCACCCTCCAGGGCCAACAAGGCGGCTTTGTCGAACCGGGCTGGCGTCAATGTTTCGAATGTCCCCATTCGGTGGCCACGTGGAAATATGGCGAGGAAAGGGTCGATGGCGAATTCGAAAATCTCCACCCTCTCTGTCTTGTACGGTAAAGCCAGCAGCACCAGCTCCAGCTGGCCATCGGCTAATTTGCGCAGTAACGAGTGCGTCTTTTCCTCCCGCAAATACAACTGAAGCTCAGGGTATTTGTCGCGAAGACCCGGCAGTACGCGGGGCAGCAGAAATGGCCCAATGGTGGGGATCACTCCCATGCGAAGGCGGCCCGTCAGAGGCGCCCCGGCACTGTTCGCCATTTCTGACAGATTATCCAGTTTGACCACGACATCATTGGCCATAACCACCATTCCCTGTCCCAACGAGGTCAGCATGACAGAACGCTTGGTGCGTTCGAAAAGCGTTGCACCGAGCACAGCTTCCAACTCCTTGATACTGGCGCTGAGCGACGATTGCGTGATCAGGCAGGCCTCGGCCGCCCGACCAAAATGGCAATGTTCAGCTAAGCTCAAGAAATGGCGAAGTTGACGAATAGTCGGTTCTGCGCGGATCGGAGGGATCCTCCTTTAAGTGATTTAATCAATATATATAACGATTATTACAAATTTTACAGCTTAATTGAGTCTGCCTATATTTCATGTACAGGCAATCGAAAACGCCTGTGAAACCAACTGACTTAAACTTCCAAAGGAGAGTAAAATGATCCCGCAAACAGTCCCCAACGTTGTTTTCAAAACGAGGATTCGCGTTGATACTGCTGAAGGCCCCAACCCTTTCGAGTGGAAGGATTTAACAAGCGACGAAATATTCAAAGGGAAGCGAGTCGTTTTATTCGCCCTGCCTGGCGCATTCACGCCAACCTGCTCAACCAGCCACTTACCACGATATGAGCAACTACATGATGAATTCCGCGCCCAAGGCGTCGATCAAATCGTCTGCCTCTCTGTAAACGACGCTTTCGTGATGTATCAATGGGGCCAGTCGCAGAACGCCAGGAACGTATTTTTGCTGCCCGACGGTACGGGGGAATTTACCCGTAAGATGGGGATGTTGGTGGACAAATCAAATCTCGGCTTCGGCATGAGAAGCTGGCGCTACTCCATGTTGGTAGCCGATGGCGTGATCGAGAAAATATTTATCGAGGCCGGCTTCGCCGATAATGCGCCAGAGGATCCGTTTGAAGTTTCCGACGCCGGCACCATGCTCAACTATTTATCTGAACGCCAAAGAGCTGCGTGACGTTCGCGTAAATTGGGTCAAAATTTTCGGAACGCCTCAATAGGGGTGGCATTTCCCAACGCGGCGATCTTCGGGTCGCCGCGTTCAATCAAAAAAGCACATTCTGCGCGCTGATAATTGCCATTCGCAAAGGTATCTTGTTTTATCAGTGACTGAGTTGGGCTTTCTGCCAGTAAGCGATGAAATCCAAATGAAGTATAGGGCAACATTAAATGCTACCCATTGTCATGAGAGTGATAGTGTTTTCCACATAAAAAATGAAGCCGACCAAAATATGGACAGGAGAAAACCTTGAGCGAACTAAAAGGCATTGTAGCCCCCTTCACGACGGCCTTTACGAAAGACGGCGCGGTCGACCTTGCTTTGGTCCAACCACAAGTCGATTGGCTGATCGGGAATGGCGTCCATGGTTTGGCGGCAGGTGGCAGTACGGGTGAGGGGCATGTGCTGGACAGGGCCGAATACCAGGACCTGATTGAGACTACGGCCAAGGCGATCGATGGCCGGGTGCCCCTTGTCGCGGGCATCATCGCGAATTCGACAGCCGAGGTCGCCGCGCGCGGCTTGGGCGTCAAACATCTGGGTGTAGCCGCCCTGCAAATCACGCCGCCCCATTACCTGTTCAGGCCCGATGACGATGCCATGGTCGCGCATTTTCGCGAGATCCACGAAGCGTGCGACGTGCCGGTCCTGATCTATAACGTGGTGCCGTGGTGTTATCTGTCACCGGACCTTTTGTTGCGCATCATGGACGAAGTGCCGGGTGTTCTGGGGGTTAAGCAAAGCGCAGGTGACATGAAACTGTTTGCCGACCTGGTGCGCCGTGCCAAGCCGGAGAACCTGATCTTTAGCGCCGTCGATGCGTTGCTTTATCCAACCTATCAATTGGGCGCACGCGGGGCCATCGCGGCTATTCTGACGGCGGCACCCGGCCCATCCGTCAAATTGTGGAATGCGGTTATTGCACAGAATTGGGACACCGCGCGTGATTTGCATGAGCGATTGATGCCCCTTTGGGATGCCATCGGCCTCGACAACATGCCCTCCCTCGTCAAATACGCCCAGCAACTACAAGGCCTGGATGCCGGCCATGCCCGGCGGCCAACGTCACCGGCCACAGATCTCCAAAAGCGCGCCGTGCGTGCGGCATTGGATAATCTGGGCCTGATTACGAAATGATCGCTGTCGATAGGGGTCGCGTCTTAGGGAAGCTTTAAGACCAGGTTCTGCCATACCGCCAGGCCCAGGCCTATATTAGTAACGTCGCCAGACAGAAGGTTCGCCTGCAATTGCCCAATGGCGCTGCGAAGAACAAAGTCACCACCGCCCGTGACACCTTGAAAACGCCCTGTGCCGGCAGTGATTGTGAATGTCCCTGCACAGCCAACCATGGCCAAACCGGCGCAGTCCCATTTTGCAAACACCCGGTGCCCTGAAGCACCCGTTATGATGCAACGGCCGCTTCCTTGGGTCTGATTTGACTCCAGATTAATATCCATCATCCCGGGGCAAACAATATTCGCGGCATTCAAACCGCCCGCATCACTGGCGGCAAACATAACGCCGCTAAAGCCACCGACAAATAATGCCTGTTTTTCGCCCACCAGAAAGACGCTGCCCTTGCTTTCCCATGTCGCCATGGCTTCAAGCTTGATGTCTTCACCAGCAATAGCTACCGTCGGCTTGAATGCGCCCAGCACCACAACTGCACTGATCGCAATTATAAAGAGCCAATTTTTCAACTGCGCCTCCTATTTGTTGAATTCGGGAATGAAATATTCCCCAGCCAGATTTGGTTGATCCTGTATCCGGCACCTCGTCCGTTGATCCAGATGTGTTTCAGAACCCGATTATCAAGTGACAACTTGAAAAGCCGTCCCTTTACGTTTCTTGCCGCAAAACTAGATGTACTAATTACGCTTCATTTTATATGGCCTGCTCATCTCAACACGGAGGATTTTCGCTTTGCACCGAATGAATAATAAACCCCGGCTTCTGGCCCTGACACTTTGTGCATTCCTGGTGACGGCCTTTTCGGCCCCTGCCTTGGCGCAGGAAAACCTGGCGAAATTTATCGAATACTACAACGGCATTGAGGTTCGCTTACAAGGCAAGTCCGCGGAATGTGGCATCAAGGATCCATCGCGGTATGAAGCAACACTGGATAGGGCCCTGACCAAGGCGGGCTTGAAAAAGGATGCGCCTGGCATCCCGACGGCTTACTTGTTTGTCTGGGGCCGGGCCTTTGGACCGTTCGGTCAGCAATGCGCAATATTCATGAGCTTGAGGTTTGGCACCAATGTAGCAGCCAGCGCTGTTCGACTTGATTTCTCTTTGACCGAAGACAAAATACTTCTGGAAAAACTCAAAGCGGTCGCCGGCGTTTTTCCGGCGGCCTTCTATCTGACGTCAACGTTGTTCGTGAAGCTGGAGCCGTCAGCACCGGATACGGTGGATGAAACGATTGGGTACCTGGTCAGCAATTTCGAAGAGGCCCGCCGTTAAGCAGCCGCCGTTAAGCCGCAGGTGGAAAGCTGCAGACAGAAAACACTTTACCTCTGAGCCCGAGGCCATGAAGGGCATGGCATGGCATGGCTCAGGCAACAATCTTCGTGATACGACCATCCCATTCGGTGATGGTCCTTTCATAAGGAACGTAGACAGCCTTATCTACGCGTGCGGGACGCCGCGCAATCGTTTGGCTTCGATGTTCGTGTCGTGTCCAGCGCCAATGGGTTCATGGAATTGTACGACCATGGCGAACCATCAGTCATCGTCATGGATATCTTCATGCCGGATATGGACGGCATAGAATTGCTGATATGGCTTGGCGACAGGCAGTGTACGTCGCATATCGTCTTGATGAGTGGGCATGGCCCGCAATATCTGAAAAGTGCCACCAATATAGCATCTGCACGGGGTGTAAGGATCGTTGGCACGCTGTCGAAACCATTCTAAATTGACGACCTGGAGGCGCGGCTGCAGGTGGCCTTGGATGCCCGCGCCGGGTAATCCTGGATTTCCACAAGGCTTCAAATTGCGCCAGTTTGCCCGGATCGAGCTTTAGGATTAGGCTGTCACGATCAGGGGCAATGACTTGGAATTCGTCGGCGGATAAATAGAGCATGCGAAAAGATCTCTCGACGTCGGTGTTGATCGTTGGCGGTGGCCCGGTAGGACTAACCCTGGCGATTGATCTGGCCTGGCGCGGCATTGATGTTGTTGTGGCTGAGACGCGGCATCGTGGGGAAGCGCCGTCGCCAAAGTGTAATCACATCGCCGCCCGCAGCATGGAAATATTTCGCCGCCTCGGTGTTGCCGGAAAATTGCGCAATGCCGGCCTGCCTCCCGATTATCCCAACGATATCTCCTACCGCACGGCGTTTACGGGCACGGAGCTAACCCGCATACCCATTCCCTGCCGCCGGGACCGTTACGATGCGACGGACGGACCCGACACCGGTTGGCCAACGCCGGAGCCGGCCCATCGGATCAATCAGATTTTTCTGGAGCCGATCCTTTTTGACCACGCAGCCCAAATGGCCAAGGTCACCATTCTCAACCGAACGGAAATAGTCTCGTACGCCCAGGACGACGGTAGCGCTGATGCCATTGCGCAGGATCTTGATAGCGGCGAAAGCTTTCACATCGAGTGTCAATATTTGGTCGGCTGTGACGGTGCCAGTTCAATGGTACGCAAAACCATGGGCGCTAAGTTTGAGGGCGACGCCGTAGTACAGCGGGTGCAGTCCACCTATATCAAGGCACCATCGTTGATCGGGTTACAGGGGGAACAACCCGCTTGGGCGACTTTTACCCTGAACCCAAAACGGTCTGGTAATGTCTATGCCATCGATGGCATTGAAAGATGGATCATCCACAACTACCTCCGCCCGAATGAGGAAGACTTTGACGCGGTTGATCGGGACTGGGCCATTCGCACCATCCTTGGGGTGGGCGAAAAATTTGAATACGAGATACTGGCGAATGAAGATTGGTTCGGCCGACGACTGGTCGCTGATAAATTTCGCGACCGTCGGATTTTCATTGCCGGCGATGCGGCGCATATCTGGGTGCCCTATGCCGGTTACGGCATGAATGCCGGTATCGCCGATGCTATGAACCTGTCGTGGTTATTGGCCGCGCATCTGAACGGCTGGGCAGCAGAACAAATTTTGGACGCCCATGAACGGGAACGCCACCCCATCACGGAACAGGTATCCCATTTCGTTATGGACCATGCCCACGCCATGGCCAGCCAACGGGGCCAGGTGCCTGACAACATTGAGGCGGATAATCCAGACGGCGCGGCGGCCCGGGCCGCGATGGGCGCAAAGGCGTATGATCTGAATGTGCAGCAATATTGCGCTGCCGGCCTCAATTTTGGTTACTACTATGACAACTCTCCCATCATCGCCCATGATGAAGAGGCCGCACCGGGCTACAGCATGTCGGAATACACCCCTTCAACCGTGCCCGGCTGCCGACTGCCGCATTTATGGCTGGGCAATGGCCGCAGTCTTTATGACGCCCTGGGCCCGGAATATACCCTGCTTCGCCTGGACCCAACACTCGATGTTACGCCGTTCACGGATGCGGCCCTGGACCGGGGCCTGCCGCTTTCCGTGCTGGATATTTCGGGCGAAGACGCAGACACCCTGTATGATCATAAATTCGTCCTCGCCCGCCCCGATCAGCATGTTGCCTGGCGCGGAAATAAATTACCCGGCGGCCCGGATGCAATGGATGCCCTTGTCCAACAGCTGCGTGGCGTGGCATGAGTAAGCGACAGTAAATGAAGGAGTGGAAGATATGGCGACGTTGATTACAGGCGGTGCGGGTTTTGTCGGATTGGAAGTAGCACGGCAGTTACTTGATGCAGGCGAAACGAACATAACCGTGTTCAGCCGCAATCCGTCCCCGTCCCGCCTTGGCGACTTAACGGACCGGGTCACCGCTGTCGCCGGTGATGTGGGCAACTTTTCCCACGTCCTCGATGTGGTTAAGGCCAGCGGTGCGGATGTGATCTATCACCTGGGCGCGATGTTGACCGGGCCCTCTGATAAGGACCCCGCCGCCTCCATCCAGACCAACGCCATGGGGACCTTCTATGTGTTGGAGGCGGCGCGGTTGTTCGATGTCCGTCAGGTGATCTTTTCCAGCTCCATCGGCAGTTACGGCTATAACCTCGATAGTGACGAACTTAATGATACGACCCTGCAGCGCCCTGTGTCTTTCTATGGCGCGACCAAGGCTTTTGGCGAACACATGGGCCTGCTTTACAAGCGCAAACACGGCCTGGATTTTCGCGGCATCCGCTACCCCTCCGTCATCGGGCCCAACGTCACCACGCCCAGCAATACGCAATATACCTCGTGGATGATAGAGGAGAGCGCAAAGGGTAATCCTTTCACCGTCTGGACTGTGCCCGAGACGAAAGTCCCGGTGATGTATATTACCGAAGCTGCCACCGCCACTGTGCAACTGGCCCAGGCGCCATTGGAAAACATCAAAATGGCCAACTATCTGGTTGACGGTGAAAAACCCACCCCGACGGCAGGGGATATCGCGGATGCGGTGCGGGCGAAGATTCCAGATGCGAAGATTGATTTTGTGCGGGATTCAAGCAGGGCAATGACACACGGCAGATCACTGACCATTGATGACAGCTGCGCACGAGAGGAATGGGGCTGGCAACCAACCCATAATCTGCCCCGTATGATAGATGAAATTATGGCGGCTTTTGCTTAACGCGTTTCCGAGCTATCGGGTTCATGCATGGACAACGCGGCAATATCCATAAAATGGGCCGCTTCATTATAGCCGGTAACACGCAACTGTTCTGCAAATTGGCTGATATTTGATTGAAGCCGTTTTTTTGAAACGTCTGCAGCGCCCCTTGAAATTGGATCACTCTCTTTCAAGGTGGGGTCAATCTTGTGCAGCATGTTCGATGCCTCCATTCACAAATATGCCAAAGCGGTTAAACGACGAAATTAGAATCCTCAGTTCGACCAGTCATAATATTCGTATTTTATCGTATTTAGTACACTATTATTGTAGAAATTTTATAATAGTTTAGAAATTTCCAAAAATTGGAACAACATGCGCCAGCGCACTTGCCTAAACATACAATAAAATTGTACATCCTGATTTCAGCGAGATTGCATACGATTACATAGGGGAAGCCCCTCATGAATATTGGTGATCGCATCCGACGTTTCCGCCGCGCGCGGGATATGACGCAGGCTGATTTAGCCTTACATCTTGGTTTGACGAAAACAGGCGTTGCATCGTGGGAGCAGGGGCGGGCCGAACCGCCCCTATCGCGACTGGATGCTATCGCGTCGGCCCTTGGGGTCGATGTCTATGACATTGCCTTTGGCGTGCCGCGCGATGTTGCCCCATGCCAACCGGATCCGGAAATAATGCGCATTGCGGTGGATCGGGTGGTCGCCCTCGACGGTGCCGCAATGGGGACGCGGACACCGACTGAATTAGCGCAACTGATCTGCAACACATACGCCATTCTATCGCAGAATCCCGGCATGCCGGAACTGGTATTGATTGATGAGTCAATCCGGGGAATGATACTCAATCACGAGGATGAGAATCAAAAGTGGTAGTCGTTAATCTCAACGAAGCGCGCGTGGACCGCGAGCCTAAATACCAGAAACTGTGCGGCAGGAACCTGCTTGAAAGCGACGCCCTGGCCCTGGCCGCGCCGTGGAAAACTATCGGGGCGGATTGGTTGCCGGCCGAAAAATTTCAGTATCTCCTTGAAAGTGGGGCACTTGCTTATCGCGCAGCGGTCTTTCAGCGCCGCGGCAATGATATTAATGAATGGCAGACCGTCTATTGGCGGGGAGATTTCAAATTTACAGGCGAGAGCTTTCTATCCCGCAGGATGGGTGAGCTGCGCGGCTATGCCCCTGTGGTCGATCTTGCACTTAATTCGTTCGAAGATCTTGCCAGGGAAAAGAAACCCGCATTCCATCTCATTTCAGGCCTTATGAACGGCGAGGTAGTGACCTACACCCGCCTTTGGATGCCGCTGTTGGATGGGCGCGGCGAGATCACCCATGTTGTCGCCCAAACCTCCGAACGCCTGGATTAAGAACAACCTGCCGTGACCTCAGGTCCAGGGCCCCATTGGCAACAAAACTCATAACTGCCATTTTCATCCAATTCCGTCTAAGTTGCTTTGACGAAATTATTCTGATTGCCTGGAATGGGTTTGAAGATCAATTAGCCGGCAATTGAGAGATATTATTGTTCGCGGCCTATTTTTGACACGGAGTGTAAGCGATGAGTTTTTATGGGCCGGAGAATAATATCGACTATCGCATTATGATGGACCATCTGTCCGCCCTGCAGAACCATTTTACCAAACTGAGCCTTCCCAGTTTCTTTCGCGACAATCTGGTCGCGATTTACCGCAATATGACATTTCTCTATGACGAGAAATTTATGAACGCCTATGCCGCGTCAGTGCATGCCGGCACGGAGCAAAATTCAGGACAAGACACGAAGCAAGGTACGGAGCAAGACACAGCGAAACTATGGCGTTTGCACACATTAGCCTGGTGCGGTCAAACCGCCTTGAATATCCCCGGTGATTTCGTCGAATGCGGTGTCTACAAGGGACTCTATTCCGGCATGCTGATCGACTATCTTGATTGGGCCACGACCGATCGTCGTTTTTATCTGTATGACACCTTTGCCGGCCTGCCCGATGAATGGTCAACGGCAAGAGAGCGAAGAAGCGTGAATGAGCTCTACGAATGGGACGACACCTATGAGAATGTCTGCCATCGATTTTCCAAGTATCCTAATGTAGATGTGATCAAAGGCGTAATTCCGGATATCTTCGCAGAGACGGTGCCGACGCACATTGCGTTTTTGCATCTGGACTTGAATGCGGCCCAGGCTGAGATCGCCGCCTTGGATGCCCTGTGCAGCCGACTATCGAACGGAGCCATCGTTTTGTTGGATGATTTTGGCCGTAAGGAACAAGTTGCACTGGCGGAGGCCCACACGAAATGGTGGGGCAATCACGGTCATCATATTCTGGAACTGCCAACGGGTCAGGGGATGGTGACAGTCAACGCCGAAAAATTGCGATAAACGAAACTGAGAATAAACTGCAAGAGGGAACAAGTATGAGTGGACGATTGGAAAATAAGGTCGCGGTGATCACCGGCGGGGCCAGCGGCATGGGGCAGGCGACGGTTTATCGCTTTTTGGCAGAAGGCGCTAAGGTAGTGCTGGGCGACCTGAATGCCGAGACCGGGGCGACGACCATGGCAGCCATTGAAAAGATGGGTGCCACCGACCGAGCTGCATTCCTGGTCACGGACGTGGCGGAGGAAAAGGATATTGAAGCCTTGGTGTCCTGCGCCACGACAAAATTCGGTCGCCTGGATTGCATATTCAACAACGCCGGGGTTGGCGGTGCCATTGGCCCGATTACCGAAACCCGTGTCGATGAATGGGATTTCACCTTCAATGTCCTGGTCCGTAGCGTCTTTCTAGGCATCAAACATGCGGCCAAGGTTATGCAGGACCAGGGCGAAGGTGGTTCCATCATCTCCACATCGTCCATTGCCGGTTTGGGCGGTGGTGCCGGGCCGCACGCCTATTCCGCCGCCAAGGGCGCTGTCGTCAATCTGACAAGGGTTGTATCGGGCGAATTGGCCCGGCACCGCATTCGCGTTAACGCCATCGCGCCTGGTGTTATTGCCACGCCGTTGTTTCATGCCGGCCGCCCGGAAAAGGCAGAGGCCCTGGCCATGAAGTCCGTGCCCTGGCCCCGTCTGGGCACAGGCGAAGATATCGCGGCCATGGCAGTGTTCCTGGCGTCAGACGAGAGCGAATATGTCTCCGGCCAGAACATGGTGGTCGATGGCGGTGTCACTGCCAATGGCCCCGATATGTGGGGCACGGGACCCGATAGCCCCATGCTGCGCAAATCAGGCGTCACCCGCGGCAGCACCGGCCTGGGCAACGACATTCGCAATGTTGAAGGCTAGGGGTTGAAAACTAAAGTCTGTAAGTTTCCATGGCATTGTCGTGGAACAGTTTACGGCGGTCGGTTTCTGACAGGTCTTTGGTGATCTCCATAAAGCCATTGAAGATGGTGTCAAAGCCCCCGGTCATGCGATCAACGGGGTAGTTCGAGGCGAACATGCAGCGATCTACCCCGAAGATGCGAATAACATCGCGGACCACCCCGCCCTGACGCCCGACGCTCCAGCTATGCTCCGCCTCGCCGATACCGGAAATTTTGATCTTTACATTTGGCTGTGCTGCGACCGCCTCCAGCCCCATGCGCCAGGCTGCCAATCCCGCCGCGCTGCGATCCTCCGGCACGCCCGCATGGTTCACGACCATTGCAATATCCGGGTAATCGCGGGCCAAAACCGCAGCCTCCGCCAAATACCAATAGCGGGTTTGTAGTTCAAAATGCAGGCCGTATTTCGCCAGCAGGCCATAGCCACGCCGCCATATTGGATCTGACATGGCACCGGGTGGGGGTTTTTGCCGCACACCGCGTACCAGGGGAAAGGCCGCATGGCCTGCCAAAACCGCCTCAATGTCATCCCGGCCAAACCAGGCCTGGCCGATAATGGCACTGGGCAGTGCATTGGGCCGTGCATTGGGCCGTCCCGATGTCTGTGCCAGATCATGCAGCCAACGGGTTTCCCCTACCGGATCGGCAGGGTTCCATTCCGCCTCCATATGGACAGAGGCCACGACTTCAAAAGCAGCCGTGTCGCGGGCATAGTCCGCCGGCAAATAGTCTTGCTGCAAGGGTTGCACGGGTCCATAGCGGTGGGGAGCGGCGTTAGGTTCTTCCAGCCAGGGGTAGTTGCCGTGGCCCAATTGCCAGAAATGATGATGGCAATCTACTATTCTGTACTTTGCCGTCATTCCACGATGCCGTCGAGTAAATGGCGGCCGTCCCGATCCTCTATCTCCAGCACCCAAAGGTCCGGGTCCATATTGCGTTGCCGGGCAATGTAGGCGTCTGCGTCCACCTCCGCCACCAGGTCATTACCCGTGGCCCGACGCCATTGCCGGCCCCCATCCAGGGTGGTGCCATCCATGCTGTTGGCGGGTGCGAGAACCACACAGCCGGGTCCCAGATGATTGACCTTAATAAAAATCGCCCCCGCCGTGGCATCGCCCCGACGCACCACCATGGCCGGAATGGCCTGGATACCGCATTTACGAATGTGGGCTTTAACCCATAACTCCGCTGTAACTCGGGGTGGCACGGGACCTTACCTCAAACTTGATTTCAAACTTGGTTATGGCGGTGGCAGTCGATCACATGATCATTGATCATGCCCACGGCTTCCATAAAGGCATAACAGATGGTCGGTCCGACGAACTTAAAGCCGCGCCCTTTCAGATCCTTGGACATGGCCTGACTGGTGGCATCCTGGGTCAGCAGGTCAGCCATGCTGCGAGCGCTGGTGACCACCGCTTTGCCATCCACGAATGACCACAGATGATCCGTAAAGGCACCTTTGCCCGCCCCCATTATATCCAGCCAGATCTTGGCGCCCGCAATAGTGCCGGTGATTTTAGCCCGGTTGCGCACAATGCCTGCGTCTGCCATCAAAGCCTCAACTTTCGCATCGCTGTATTTGGCGATGATGGCGGGGTCGAAACCGTCAAACGCAGCACGAAAATTGTCTCGTTTTTTTAGAATAGTGATCCAGGACAGCCCCGCCTGAAAGCCATCCAGGATCAGCTTTTCGAATAAAGCCTGGTCATCCCATTCCGGCACGCCCCATTCCGTATCATGATAGGCGATATAGATGGGATCTTTGTCACCGCACCAGGCACAGCGGACCAATCCGTCATCATGGCGAATACTCATACCCAATCCCTATTTTGCATCCGAACTCAACTCAAAATCCGCCCAATCCGGCATCTGTACGGATATCTGGGCTTCACCTGCGGTCAGGGATTGCGCCAATCCACCTGCCGCGGCCAACCGATCCAGCCGCACCAGGGCCAGACCACGGTCATTTTGGCCGGAGCGCATGGAGGCCACTTCGCGTTCCCCCACCATCAATGGTGTACCGGGGTCAGGCAATGGACCATCGATTTGCACAGGCAACAGTCGTTTACGCACCAGGGCACGGTACTTGGTCCGCGCCGTCAATTCCTGGCCGACAAAACAACCCTTGTCGAAATCTACGCCATGCAGTTCTTCAAAATTGCTTTCCAGCATCAGGGACTTATCGACCACCAAATCGGCATCACTGTCCGGCAAAGCGAGGCCAAGACGGAAATAGTCGTAGACAGCGGCCTCCCCGGCTTTGAACCCGGCATCTGCCAAAGCATCGGCCCCCTGACCGGCAGGGGCGATAATACGCGCGCCCGCGTCCGCCAATCGCGGGTCTTGATAAGCTATACCGTTCGCAAAACCAGCAGCAGCGCCCGCATCAGCCCCCGCAGCCCCATCGGCCAAACCCAACGCCGTATCCGTGCCGGGACCAAAGGCGGCGTATACCTCCCAATCCGACAAAACAGCGACCTGCACATCTGCGCGCAGGCGATACATGTTCAAACGCTTGGCCAGGTCGCCCAAACGCGCATTTTCAGCTTCCAGCAGCAGATTGTCACGTTGCTCCACGATAAAGAAATCAAACAGGTATTTGCCCTGCGGCGTCAGCAGCGCGCCATAAACGGCATTCCCCGGTGACAACTTATCCAGATCACGGGTAATCAATGCCTGTAAAAAGGTCCGCGCATCGGCACCGGACAATCGCAAGACACCGCGCCCCGGTAATAGACAATAATTTGCTTCCATCATTCGCTCCCCACTGGTTATACATGCACTCCGCTATAGCCCTTGGCAAGTGCCGTGGCGGGGGCATGGCCAGGGCCTTAGCAAGCGCTTTTGCCGTCCCGCAACCCAACTGCGCCGCCAACTTATGGGAAGCTGCCGGAACGGCGATGAAAATTCTGTTTATCAGCCATAACCGCCTTGGTGATGCGGTCCTCTCTACGGGATTGTTGAGCCATCTGGCCCAGCGATATCCCGCTGCACGGATCACTATTGCCTGTGGCCCGGTGCCCAGTTCCCTGTTGGCCCTGGCCCCGAATGTGGAGGCGGTGGTGGTCATGGAAAAGGCTCCCATGGCCGGGCATTGGCGCAAGTTATGGCGACAGACCATTTCTCAACGGTGGGATCTGGTGGTGGATTTGCGCGCCTCGTTACTGGCCTGGTTGTTATGGAGCAAACAACGCCGGGTGCTATCCGCCAACAGCGATGATCTGCATCGGGTCCGCCATGTGGCGGATTTACTCCAACTATCCGACCCGCCCAACCCGCAACTGTGGTTGCGTCCGGAGCATGAGGCCGCTGCCCTGGACCGCCTTCCTCGCGGCGGGCCAATCTTGGCCCTGGGTCCAACCGCCAATTGGGGCGGCAAACAATGGCCAATTGAGCGGTTTTTGGAATTGGCCCAACGCCTGACCAGCACCCATGGAATTTTGCCCAACGCCCGTATCGCCGTATTTGGTGCCGACAACGAACGTCCCGCTGCCCAACGGCTTATTGACGGTCTGCCTAAGGATCAGGTGGTGGATCTGATCGGACGGATAGATTTGCCGGTTGTGTTGGCTTGTCTGCGGCGCTGTGCGCTTTATATTGGCAACGATTCGGGCCTCATGCACATGGCCGCTGCCGCAGCCATTCCAACCCTGGGTCTGTTCGGCCCCAGTCGCGATGAATTGTACGCCCCCTGGGGGCCAAACGCAGCCCTGGTGCGCACCGACCGCAGCTATGACGACATCCGCAACGATCCGGCATACGATTACCGCAAACAGGATAGCTGGATGGCCACATTGTCAGTTGAAAAGGCGGAAGCTGCCGCACAGGCATTGCACGCGCGGATGATGGAGCAAGCACCATGACCGCGCCCGTCCTCTCAGCGCTTGTCGTTGCTCATAATGAAGAGGCGCAATTGGCCGACTGCCTGGCAACGTTAGGGTTCGCCGATGAGCTGGTTGTGGTGCTGGATAAATGCACGGACGGCAGCAAAGCCATTGCCGAAAGCTTCAATGCCCGCCTGATTGAAGGGTCGTGGGAGATTGA